>NZ_AYSF01000062.1:0-32241 GCF_000498995.1 Geobacillus thermopakistaniensis | reverse complement strand
ACAAACATATAAAAAAATGGCCGAAAAACATCCGACCGTGCGCCAGCTGTATGCGCAAAAATTGATGGAAAAAGGGATCATCACCGAGCGGGAAGTCGACGAAATGGAGCAAGAGGTGGCCGAACGGCTGAAAATCGCCTACGAACGGGTGCCGAAAAACGAAGACGAGCTCGATTTCATCATGGATCCGCCCAAACCGGTCGTCGATCGGCTGCCGGCAGTGAAAACGGGCGTGGCGAAAGACGTGCTCCATCGTGTGAATGAAGAATTGCTGCAGTTTCCGGACGGATTCAACGTCTTTAACAAGCTTGAGCGCATTTTAAAACGGCGAAGCGGCGTGTTTGCGCAAAACGGCAAAGTCGATTGGGCGCACGCGGAAATTTTAGCGTTTGCCACGATTTTGCAAGACGGCGTGCCGATCCGCTTGACCGGGCAAGATTCGCAGCGCGGCACGTTTGCGCAGCGCCATTTGGTGCTCCATGACGTGAAAACCGGAGAAGAGTATGTGCCGCTTCACCACATCAGCGGCGCCAAAGCGTCGTTTGTCGTGTACAACAGCCCGCTGACGGAAGCCGCCGTGCTCGGCTATGAATACGGCTACAACGTTTACGCGCCGGAGACGCTCGTGCTTTGGGAAGCGCAATTTGGCGACTTCGCCAACATGGCGCAAGTGATGTTTGATCAATTCATTTCATCCGGCCGGGCGAAATGGGGGCAAAAATCCGGGCTTGTCATGCTATTGCCGCACGGCTACGAAGGGCAAGGCCCTGAACATTCAAGCGGCCGCGTCGAGCGCTTTTTGCAGCTGGCGGCGGAAAACAACTGGACGGTTGCCAACTTATCGACGGCCGCGCAATATTTCCATATTTTGCGGCGGCAGGCGGCGCTGTTGACAAGAGAAGAAGTGCGTCCGCTCATCATCATGACGCCAAAAAGCTTGCTCCGCCATCCGCTGGCGGCGTCGGATGCGGAAGCGTTCGTTGACGGTGCGTTCTCGCCGGTGCTCGAACAGCCGGGATTGGGCGCTGACGCTGGCAAAGTGGAACGCATCGTGTTTGGCACCGGAAAATTGATGATCGATTTGGCGGAACAAATCGGCAAAATGGAAGGTCTTGACTGGCTGCATATCGTGCGCATTGAAGAGCTGTATCCGTTCCCGGAAGAAGCGGTGAAAGACATCATCGCCCGCTATCCGAATGTCAAAGAGCTCGTCTGGGTGCAAGAAGAACCGAAAAACATGGGGGCATGGCTGTATATGGAACCGCGCCTGCGGGCGTTGGCTCCAGAGGGTGTCGATGTCAGTTACATTGGGCGGCGCCGGCGGGCCAGCCCGGCGGAAGGCGATCCGGTCGTCCACCGAAAAGAGCAAGAGCGCATCATCCGCTGTGCATTGACGAAGCATGAATGATGACTACGGAATATTTGAGGAGGGCATCAACGTGGCTGAGATCAAAGTCCCAGAGTTAGCAGAATCCATCACGGAGGGAACGATCGCCCAATGGCTGAAAAAACCGGGCGACTACGTGGAAAAAGGAGAATCAATTTGCGAGCTTGAAACGGATAAAGTGAACGTGGAAATTATGGCAGAAGAGTCGGGTGTTTTGCAGCAGCTGCTGGCCAATGAAGGCGATACGGTTGCGGTTGGCCAAGCGATCGCCATTATCGGCGAAGGAGCGGCAGCACCGACTGCCGCTTTGCAAGCTGCTCCGCAGCCAGCCGATGAAACGGAAACGGTCGCGCCGGCCGACAGCAATGAACAGCCAGCGCCGCAGCCAGTCGCGGTTGCCCAGGCGCCGAGCCAGCGGCCAATCGCCTCTCCGGCCGCCCGGAAAATGGCGCGTGAAAAAGGGATCGACTTGACGCAAGTGCCGACCGTTGATCCGCTTGGGCGCGTGCGCAAACAAGACGTCGCCTCGTTTGCCGCACAACCGGCCGCCGCCCCGCAGCCGGCTCCGCAAGCCGCGCCGACGTCGACGCCGGCCGCCGTTCCAGCCGCTGAGGCCGGCAAGCCGGTCATCCGCGAAAAAATGTCGCGCCGTCGGCAAACGATCGCCAAACGGCTGCTTGAAGTGACACAAACGACCGCGATGTTGACGACGTTCAACGAAATTGACATGTCGGCGGTCATCGATCTGCGCAAGCGGAAAAAAGATAAATTTTTCGAAGAGCATGACGTCCGCCTCGGCTTTATGTCATTTTTCGTCAAAGCGGCTGTCGCTGCGCTGAAAAAATATCCGTACGTCAACGCGGAAATTCAAGGCGATGAAATTTTGTTGAAAAAATATTATGATATCGGCGTCGCCGTGTCGACGGACGAAGGGCTTGTCGTTCCGGTTGTGCGCGACTGCGACCGGAAAAACTTCGCTGAAATTGAGCGCGACATTGCCGAATTGGCAGCGAAAGCGCGCAGCAACAAGTTGTCGCTTGCCGATTTGCAAGGCGGTACGTTTACGATCACGAACGGCGGTGTGTTCGGTTCGCTTCTGTCGACCCCGCTTCTCAACGGGCCGCAAGTCGGCATTTTAGGGATGCATTCGATCAAACTGCGTCCGGTCGCCGTCGATGAAGAGCGGATCGAAAACCGTCCCATGATGTACGTCGCCTTGTCATACGACCACCGCATCATCGATGGCAAAGAGGCCGTAGGGTTCTTAAAAACGGTGAAAGACTTGATCGAAAATCCGGAAGATTTGCTGCTTGAAAGCTGATTAGGAAGGAAAAGGGTAGCCTGCGATGCGCAGGCTCTTTCTTTTTCCCCGCCTTTCCTTGATCGGTGAATGATTTTCCATGTCTTACGGAACACTACCGGAAAAAAGGGGGGAATTTGATGCCAGAGCGTGGACGAAACGATCACCCGCACATGTTTTACCGCGACGGCGCGCGTGAAAGCGTCATCAACGATCCGACCGCCGACGGCGCCGAGGCGATTGGGGTGCGGACTGATGCTGATCCGATGAAGGATGCCAATCCGAATTCGTTTCACGTTGACCGCCTTAATGTCGAGGAAGGGATGAAACGGTTTCAGTCGTTTTTCGAAGAGAGGTGATCCGCCCAGCGGATCACTTTTTTCGCTGATCGAAAGAAGGAAAATGACGAATGATCGCGAATATAATTACTTAACACCCATTCTTTTGTTGGAGGGATGACGATGGAACTTGGATTGGCGGGAAAAACGGCGCTTGTCGCTGCCTCGAGCCAAGGGCTTGGCAAGGCGATTGCGCGAGCGCTTGTGCTTGAAGGAACAAACGTGATGATCACGAGCCGAAACGAAGAAAAGTTGCACGAAGTGGCGGAAGAATTGAACAGTTTACATAAGGGACGCGTCGCTTATACGCGCACAGATGTCACCAACGCCGACGACATTCGCCAGCTTGTCGCCAAAACGGTCGAGACGTTTGGGACGATCGATTTGCTCGTCAACAACGCCGGCGGCCCTCCGGCGGGAACGTTTGAAACGGTGAGCGACGAAGACTGGCAATATGCGTTTGAGCTCAATTTGTTAAGCTATATTCGCCTCATTCGCGAAGCGCTCCCTTACTTAAAGAAAAAGGGAGGAAAAATTGTCAACATCGCCTCATCATCGATTAAAGAGCCGATTCCGGGGCTTATTTTATCCAACACGTTCCGCACTGGCATCGTTGGGCTGACGAAAACGCTTGCTGTTGAGCTGGCTCCGGATGGCATTTTAATCAATACGGTGGCTCCTGGTCGGATCGCGACGGAGCGCGTCGCCTTTTTGGACAAAGTGAATGCCGAGAAACTCGGCATTACGAAAGAAGAAATGGAAGCGCGCATGAAAAGCGCCATTCCGCTCGGCCGCTACGGAACCCCTGAAGAGTTTGCCAATGTCGTCGTCTTCTTGCTGTCCGAAGCGAATTCGTACGTTACTGGTCAAGCGCTCATTGTCGATGGCGGCATGGTGAAGGCGATTTAAGGCAAACCGACAGGAGGGAAGACCGGATGAAAACGATCGGATTCATCGGCCTTGGCGTCATGGGGAAAAGCATGGCGCGCCACTTGCTGAAGGCGGGCTATCCACTTCTAGCTTATACACGCACAAAAGAAAAGGCGGAAGACTTGCTTCAAGAAGGAGCGGTTTGGAAGGAAACGGTTGCTGATTTGGCGCGGGAGGCGGATGTCGTCATGACGATGGTTGGCGATCCGCGCGATGTCGAGCAAGTGTATTTCGGCGAGGGTGGCATTTTGGAGAATGCGCGGCCGGGAACATATGTCATCGATATGACGACGTCAACGCCGACGCTCGCGCAATCGATTTACGAGGCGGCCAAGCAAAAGGGCATCCATGCTTTGGACGCCCCGGTGTCCGGCGGCGACATCGGCGCGCGCGAAGGAACGTTGACGATTATGGTCGGCGGTGATGAGGACGTCTTTTTGGCGTGCAAGCCGATTCTCGAGCGGCTTGGCACGAACATCGTGCGGCAAGGAGGAGCTGGAGCCGGCCAGCATACGAAAATGTGCAACCAAATTGCCATCGCGACGAACATGATTGGGGTGTGCGAGGCAATGGCGTATGCGAAGCGGGCTGGTCTTGATCCATTCAAAGTGCTTGAAAGCATCGCCAAAGGGGCAGCCGGCAGCTGGTCGCTGAGCAACTTGGCGCCGCGCATGTTGTCAGGAGATTTTGCTCCTGGGTTTTACGTCAAGCATTTCATTAAAGATATGAAAATTGCGCTTGAGGAAGCCGAGCGGATGAACTTGCCGCTGCCAGGCCTGGCGCTCGCCAAGCAACTGTACGAAGAGTTGGCGCAAGCCGGTGAGGAAAACAGCGGCACGCAAGCGCTATACAAGCGGTATGTTAAGGCGTAATCGGGGCGGTTGTTCGCCCTTTTTTATCTTCTCTGTCTTCTCAGCGAAGCAGGGGAGATGGGAAGCGCAAATTCGGATGTATTTATCGAAAAATATTGAATATTTCATCTTGTAGAGGTATAGTAAAAGTAGAAACAACATACCAACCGGTTAGTATAAAAGGGAGGGGAGCATATGGACTTTTCTTATTCACCAAAAGTGAAAGAGTTGATCAAAAAATTAAGCGCTTTCATGGAGGATTACATTTATCCGAACGAGAGGGTGTATGAGGAGCAGCTGAACACACAAGAGTCGAGATGGTCGGGCGTGCCGCCGATCATCGAAGAATTGAAGGAAAAGGCGAAAAAAGAAGGGCTTTGGAATTTGTTTTTGCCAGACAGCGAATACGGCGCGGGATTAACGAATGTGGAGTACGCGCCGCTTTGCGAAATAATGGGCCGCTCGCTCATCGCCCCGGAAGTGTTCAACTGCAATGCGCCCGATACGGGCAATATGGAAGTGCTCGTCCGCTATGGCACAGAGGAGCAAAAGAAAAAGTGGCTCATCCCGCTCTTGAACGGAGAAATCCGCTCGTGCTTTTCGATGACGGAGCCGGATGTCGCGTCGAGCGATGCGACGAACATTCGCGCTTCGATCGTTCGCGACGGCGATGAGTATGTCATCACCGGACGGAAATGGTGGTCGTCTGGCGCCGGCGACCCGCGCTGCAAAGTCGCCATCGTGATGGGAAAAACGAACCCCGATGCGCCAAAACATGAGCAACAGTCGATGATCATCGTTCCGCTTGATACGCCGGGCGTGAAAATCGAACGGATGCTGCCGGTGTTCGGCTTTGACCATGCGCCGCACGGGCATGCCGAAATTACGTATGACCATGTGCGCGTGCCGAAAGAAAACATCATTTGGGGCGAAGGAAAAGGGTTCGCCATCGCTCAAGGCCGGCTTGGCCCGGGACGGATCCACCATTGCATGCGCCTCATCGGAGCGGCGGAGCGAGCGCTTGAACTCATGTGCCGGCGCGTACAGTCGCGGGTGGCGTTCGGCAAGCCGCTCGCTGAACACGGCGTCATCCGCGAGTGGATCGCCCAGTCGCGCATTGAGATCGAGCAGGCGCGCTTGCTGACGCTAAAGGCGGCGTACATGATGGATACGGTCGGCAACAAAGCGGCGCGCAAAGAAATTGCGATGATTAAAGTGGTGGCGCCCAATGTCGCTTTGAAGGTCATCGACCGTGCCATTCAGGCGTTTGGCGCCGCTGGGGTGAGCAACGATTTTCCGCTTGCCGCCATGTGGGCGAACTCGCGCACGCTCCGTCTGGCCGATGGGCCGGACGAAGTGCATAAAGAGCAAGTTGCCAAGCTTGAATTGCGGCAATATCAACAATAAGGGAGAGGAAGTGGTCGTATGCATGTGTTGGACTTATTTAAAATCGAGGGGAAAACCGCCATTGTCACTGGCGGTGGGCGCGGGCTCGGCGAGCAAATTGCCGTCGGTCTTGCCGAAGCCGGGGCGAACGTCGTCGTTTGTTCGCGGAAAGTGGAAGCGTGCGAGCAAGTGAAAGAAAAGCTTGAACAGCTCGGCGTCCGTTCGCTGGCGCTGCGGTGCGATGTGACGAATCCGGAGGAGGTCAAACATGTCGTCGAAACGACCGTCAAAGAGTTTGGCGGCATCGACATTTTAGTCAACAACAGCGGAGCGACGTGGGGAGCGCCGGTCGAGGAAATGCCGCTTGAGGCATGGCAAAAGGTGATCAACGTCAACGTTACCGGCACGTTTCTCATGAGCCAGGCGGTCGGCAAGGTGATGATCGCCAAACAAACCGGCGGTTCCATCATCAATATCGCTTCCGTCGCTGGCCTTGGCGGCACGCACCCGGACATTTTAAATACGATCGGCTACAACACGAGCAAAGGGGCGGTTATTACGTTTACGAGGGACCTAGCAGCCAAATGGGGGAAGCACGGCATTCGCGTCAACGCGGTGGCGCCGGGCTTTTTCCCGACGAAAATGTCAAAAGTCGTTCTTGAACGCGTTGGGAAAAAAGTGCTCGAGCATACGCCGCTCGGCCGCTTTGGCGGCGAAGATGACTTGAAAGGGGCCGTCTTGTTTCTCGCTTCCCCGGCGTCCGCCTTTGTCACGGGCGCGCTCCTCGTCGTTGACGGCGGCAGCCATGCGACCGGCATTTAATTAAAAAAGGGGGAAACGCAAATGAGCGAAAAACGGGCGTTGTCTCTTTATCCGGAACACATTTCGTTCTATATGGATATTCCCGACAAAACGGTATGCGATGTACTGCATGAACGAGCGGCGGAATTCGGCTCCCAGCCGGCGCTGACATTTTACGACAAGACGATCACCTATGCCGAGCTTGAGGCGGCGGTCAACCGTTTCACCTCAAGCCTGCAGGCGCTTGGGGTGCAAAAAGGCGACCGCGTCGCGATTATGCTGCCGAACTGCCCGCAGTATGTCATCGCTTACTACGGCATTTTGCAGGCGGGCGCGATCGTCACACAAGTGAACCCGATGCTTGTTGAGCGCGAACTTGCCTATTTGCTCAAAGACTCCGGCGCCGAGACGATCGTCATTTATGAACCGCTTTATCCGCGCCTTGCCGCCGTCAGAGGGGAGACAGCCGTCAAACAAGCGATCACTGTCAGCTTCGGAGCGCCGCCATCCGTTTCGCTGGCTGAAGGAGATGTCACGTTTGACGAATTTCTTGCTGCAGGAAGCGGAGCTGTGCGCCCGGTGTCGATCGAATCAACGCATGACGTCGCTGTGTTGCAATATACTGGCGGGACGACAGGGCGCTCAAAAGGGGCGATGCTCACCCATCGCAACATTTTCGCCAACGTCTTGCAATGCGCCGAATTTTTCAAAGGGACATTTGAGTTCGGGAAAGAGCGATATTTAACTGTCATCCCGTTGTTCCACGTGTTCGCGATGACGTCGGGAATGAACTTGGCCATTTACCAAGGAGCGGAAAACATTTTGCTGCCGCGCTTTGAGCTGAAAGAAGTGTTGGAGACGATTCGCGACAAGCAGCCGACCGTGTTTCCAGGCGTGCCGACGATGTATGTCGCTATTACAAATACTCCTGGAGTCGAGCAATACGGCATCAGTAGCATTAAAACGTGCAACAGCGGCAGCGCGCCGATGCCGCTTGAATTGATGCGTGATTTCGAAGCGAAAACGGGAGCGGTTATCCTTGAAGGATACGGCTTGTCCGAAGCCTCGCCAGTGACGCATTGCAATCCGCCGTTTGCGGCGCGCAAGCCGGGCACGGTCGGCATCGGCATGCCGCTGACCGAGTACAAAGTCGTCGATGTGGCGACTGGCACGCAAGAGCTGCCGCCAGGCGAAGTCGGCGAGCTGATTATCCGTGGACCGCAAGTGATGAAAGGCTATTGGAACATGCCGGAAGAAACGGCGGCGGCGCTGCGCGACGGTTGGCTGTACACCGGGGATTTGGCTTCGATCGATGAGGAAGGGTATGTGACGATTGTCGACCGGAAAAAAGATTTGATCATCGCGGGAGGATACAACATTTATCCGCGCGAAATCGAAGAAGTGCTGTATGAGCATCCAGCGGTGAAAGAGGCGGCGGCAGTTGGTGTGCCTGATCCGTATCGCGGCGAAACGGTGAAGGCGATTATCGTTTTAAAAGATGGAATGCAGGCAAGCGAAGAAGAAATTCTTGCCCATTGCCGAAAAAACTTAGCGGCGTACAAAGTGCCGCGCATTGTCGAGTTCCGTGCCGAACTGCCGAAGACGAACGTCGGGAAAATTTTGCGCCGCGCCTTGCGTGAAGAAGCATCCCACTCGCAATAACGGCGCGGCTTTCGGCCAAGTCCCAAGCAGGCTTGGCCGTTTTATGGTACAATAGCTGGCAGCGACTACATTTTAGGCAAGAGGTGTAAAAACATGAAGGAGAAAATTATGGCTGCCAGCATTGAGCTGTTTGAACAAAATGGGTTCAGCGAAACATCGATCCAAGACATCGTTGACGCCCTCGGGGTGACAAAAGGGACGTTTTATTACTATTTTACAAGCAAAGAAGAACTGTTGATGGATATTCACCTTCGCTACATTGAAGGGCTGCTTGACGAAGAGGAGCGCATTATAAGCGATAAACAGCGCCCGTTGCGGGAGAAGCTGTATGACATTATCTTCATGCTCATTCATAATGTCGAGCGGCAAGGAAGGGAAGCTCGCATTTTTTTTCGTGAAATGAAGCATTTGAGTGAGGAGCATTTACAAAAAGTAAAAGAAAAGCGCGATTTGTTCCGCTATCGGCTGCAGTCGTTGATTGAGGAAGGAATGAAAAGCGGTGAACTGCGCTGCGATTTGTCACCATCGATCGCCACGCTTACCGTTCTTGGGGCGGCCAATTGGAGCTACCAATGGTTTCGTCCGGACGGCGAGCTGACCGATGCCGAGGTGGCGAAGCAGATGGTGGAGATCCTGCTTGATGGCATGAGCGCGCCGTCTGTCTCGAAAGCCGAGTGAAAAGAGAGACAAACAAGTTTGATCCGAGGTGTGTCGATGGATGCTGTTCGTGCGGCGGCAATGGCGCGCTTGAATTGTTGACCAAGGGGGAGAGGGAGATGACAGCGATTATTCCAGTGCGCAAGGGGGAAGAACTGCCGGCAGGGAAGCTGGCCAAGTTTTTGCGCACGGTGCTGCCGGACATGCCGGATGGGGAGCTCGAGATCCAGCAATTTTCCGCCGGCCGGTCGAATTTGACGTATTTGCTCCGCTGTGGGGAGTGGGAGGCGGTGCTGCGCCGGCCGCCGTTTGGCCCGGTGCCGCCGAAAGCGCACGATATGAAGCGGGAGAGCACGTGGCTTTCTGAAATCCATCCGCTGTTCCCGCTCGCCCCGAAACCATTCTATTTTTGTGAAGACGAATCGGTGATCGGCAGTCCGTTTTTCGTCATGGAGCGGCGGCATGGCGTCGTGATTGACAGTGATTTTCCCGATGGCATCACTCCGACGGAGGAGGTTTGCCGTGGCATTTCCGAGACGATGGTCGAGACGCTTGTCCGTATCCATCAAATTGATTATACGAACACACGCCTCGTTCAGATGGTAAAGCCGGATGGGTTTATGGAACGGCAAGTGCACGGATGGATCCAGCGCTATGAGCGGGCCAAGACGGATGATATTCCGGAAGCCGAGGCGCTGATGAAGTGGCTCGCTTCTCATATTCCACCGCAGCGCGAAGCAACCGTAATCCATTACGATTTTAAGCTGAATAACGCTTTGTTTGCCAAAGACGACATCACCAAAATGGTTGGGCTGTTTGATTGGGAGATGTCGACGGTCGGGGATCCGCTTGCCGATTTGGCGGTGGCCATGAGTTATTGGATTGAGGAAGACGATCCTCCACTCATTAAAAGTGGGTTTGGCCGCGCGCCGGTCACCGTCCGTCCCGGTTTTTATACGCGCGAACAGTTTATTGAGGCATATGCCAAAAAAAGCGGCCGTGATGTGTCCGATATACACGTTTATTTAACGTTTGCCTACTTTAAATTAGCGGTCATTTGCCAGCAAATTTATTACCGCTACCGCCGCGGACAGACGAACGATGAGCGGTTTCGCCATTTTGGCCAGTTTGTCGAAGCGCTCATTGAGCATGCATGGCAGCTGGCGACAGGACGGTGAGGCGGCGTGATGACAAAAGTGCATGTCGTGCTGCGCAAAGAAGACATTGATGAGATGGCGCTTGCTGATCGAAAGGTGGCTGTCGTGTTCGATGTTTTGCTTGCCACCTCGTCGATTACAGCAGTTCTCTCTGCCGGCGCTCGTTCGGTGATCCCGGTGCGCGATGCCGAGGAGGCCAAGGAGATCGCGCTTCGCTTGCCAGAGGGCAGCTATGAGCTCGTCGGCGAATACGAAGGGCGGACGATCGCCGGTTTTCATCCGCCGGCGCCGCTGTTTTTGCAAACGGTTTGTCCAGGGAAAACAGTCGTGCTATCGACGACCAATGGCACGGTGGCGATTCGCAGAGCTCAGCCAGCCCGTGCGGTGTACGCGGCGAGCTTGCTGAACAGCCCGGCGGTCAGCGAGCATATTTGCCGTTTACATCAGGAAGAGACGATCATTGTGATTTGTTCCGGCTCGTCGGGCCGTTTTTGCCTAGAAGACTTTTATGGCGCCGGCTACTTTGTGCACTGCTTGATCGAGCAAGGGATCAACGCGGCGGAGCTGTCCGACAGCGCGACGGCCGCATGGTTCTTTTACCGGCAATATTCAGATGAAGGAAAGGCGAAAGAAGTGTTGTCTGCCTCGCGCGTCGGCCGTTGGATGACGGCGTACGGCTTGGAAAAAGAAATCGACTACATCAACCGGCACGGGTCGCTTTCTGCCGTTCCAAAACTTGAGCTGGGGCCGTTCGGCCTGGAACTGCGCAATATGGCGTCGACAAAAGTAACGAAAGAGGGGATATCGCCATGAAATTTGTCCAATTCGTTGAATACGGTGGACCGGATGTCTTGCGTGTTTGCGAAGGCGAACGTCCGAAACCCACGGGGCGGCAAGTCGTGATTGAAGCTGAAGCGATCGGCGTCAACTATGCGGATACAGCCCGACGGGAAGGCCGCTATGTTGTGCCGACGCCGCTTCCGTTCATCCCTGGGACGGAAGTGGCCGGCGTTGTCCGTGAAGTTGGTCCGGAGGTGCAAACGGTCCTCCCGGGGCAACGCGTCGTCGCGTTGATCGAATCCGGCGGCTACGCTGAGTTTGTCGCCGTCGATGAACGGGCGGTCGTGCCGCTTCCGGATGGAATGGATGCCCGGCAGGCGGCGGCCTTGCCGGTGCAAGGGCTAAGCGCCTACCATATTCTCAAAACGATGGGCCGCTTGGAAGAAGGGGAGACGGTGCTCGTTCATGCCGCAGCCGGCGGCGTTGGGACGATTGCCGTCCAATTGGCGAAACGGTTCGGCGCCAAAATGGTCATCGCCACGGCAAGCACGGAGGAAAAACGAGCGCTCGCCAAACAGCTTGGCGCTGATGTCACCATTGATTATACAAAAGACAGCTGGGCTGCGGACGTGATGGAGGCGACCGGTGGGCGCGGCGTCGATGTCGCTTTGGAAATGGCGGGCGGCGATGTCTTTCATCAGACGCTCGATTGCCTTGCTCCGTTCGGCCGCCTGGTCGTATATGGGGCGGCGAGCGGGGAAATGACGCGTCTCAATCCAGTCCGGCTGATGGCGAAAAACTGGTCAGTGATCGGCTTTTTCTTGCCGCAAATCATGAAAAAGCGGGCGTTGTACGAACAAAGTTTGCGGGAATTGCTCGCGTGGGTGCAGGAAGGAAGCCTGAAGCTGATGATCGGCGGCGTCTACCCGCTTGAGCAGGCTTCTGAAGTGCATCGGCTGCTGCAGGGGCGGAAAACGCATGGCAAGCTATTGCTTGTGCCATAAGTAAAGAAGAGGGGGCTGACCCAAAAGGCTGTCTGCCTTCAGGGTAGACACAAAATATAGTGCGGAAGAATCGATTGCGGAAATGAGAGTGAAAACAAGGAAAATTCGTAGACACAAAATATAGTGCGGAAGAATCGGTCAGTGCGTATATATAGAGACGAAAGAGGGTGTCCCGATCCTTTTGGGACACCCTTTTCTTGTATATTCCCCTAAAGCCAATGGTGAACAAAAGTCGAAAGAAAAGCAGCCTTTTTCTTATGGGGGCATGGCGGCCTAAACCGATACGATTTTTGAAAACCGTTACGGTCTGCGGCGCTTCGTTTGGATATACCGCTCGAGCCGGTCGAGCCCTTCTTTGAGCACATCGAGCGAATAAGCGTACGACAGGCGGACATGGCCTTCACCGTATTCGGAAAAGGCGCTGCCGGGAACGAGGGCGACCCCGGCGTTTTCGACGACATCGAGGGCAAAATCAAACGAAGACATGCCAAAGGCGGCGATTGACGGAAACAAGTAAAAGGCTCCATCCGGCTTCTCAACCGGCAGCCCCATGGCGGTGAGACGATGATAGGCATACTCAAGCCGTTCGGCGTAAGCGGCGCGCATCGCCTCGGCGTCGTGTTTGCCGGCGGTCAGCGCCTCCACCGCCGCTTTTTGGCTGATCGATGACGTGCACGAGACGCTGTATTGGTGCACTTTCACCATTTGTTCAACGGCGAACGCTGGAGCGAAGACAAACCCGATGCGCCAACCGGTCATGGAGTGCGATTTGCTTAAACCGTTGATGACGATCGTCTGCTCCGGCAGCCACTCGGCGATCGAGTGATGGCGGCCGCGATAGACGAGCTCGCTGTAAATTTCATCGGAAACGATCCAAATCGGCCGTCCTTTCAAAAGGGAAGCGATGTTCTCAAGCTCTTCGGCTGACAGCGCCGTCCCGGTTGGATTTGATGGGTATGGAAGAACGAGGCAGCGCGTCTTTTCCGTCAAATAAGGCGCAATGAGCTCAGCCGACAGACGGAAACCGTTTGGCCTTGTGTCGATGTACACCGGTTTCGCCCCGCACAGGCGAATGAGCGGTTCATAGCCGGGATAGACTGGTGCGGGAAGAAGCACTTCTGTCCCTTCTTCTAAAATGGTGCGAAACGTAATATCAAGCGCCTGGCTGGCGCCGACGGTGGCGATGACTTCATCCGGCGTGTAGCGAAGGCCGTACTTGTCAGCGACGAATTGGCAAGCCGCCTGGCGCAGTTCCAGCAGGCCGGCGTTCGCTGTATACGTCGTGAAATCGGCGGCGATCGCCTCCTGAGCGGCTGCTTTGACATGATCGGGCGTTGGGAAATCAGGCTGGCCGATCGTCAAGGAAACAAGTCCCGGCCGGTCGGCGACAAGGTTGAAAAATTGGCGGATGCCTGATAACTGAATGGCTTGAACACGTGGTTGAATGAGGTGTTTCACGGTTGTCCACCTTTCTTTTTTGTTTCTATTGTACCATTGGCGAGGAAAACGAAAAAACAAAAATGAGCCCCTTTCCGTCCAGATTGTTCCCACAAACGGAAATGGGGCTCACTTGGTCATCGACGATTCACTTTCCAACTTCGTTCGCTCCTTTTACGCGCCGTATTTTTTCAACAGGTCGTTATATTGGGCGGAAAGCTTGAAAAACAACGGCTTGTTGCCGGCCGCGAGCGCTTCATCAATTTGTTCCATCAGTTTTTTTCTTTGAAACTGGAAGATCGCTTCTTTCAGCACTTGTTCGGCCATCGGCCCGTAGCTGCTTTTTTCTTCCGGCTGGTTGAACAAAACGGCGCCTTCATTCGGGTATTGTTTTTCGTACATGATTCAGTCCCTCCCATATGGGAACGAAACAGTTCCCTTTCTTATATTATCGTCGTTTTTGATGCTAATGTAAAGAAAATTTAGATAAATATTTTTTGTCAATTTTTTCTCTACATGATTTTTATACCCGTTTTTTGTTGGGACTTAACAGTTTTTCGGTTATGATAAGAGGAGAACAAGGCAAAGGTGATGGCGATGATTCGCACGTGTGTCGTGACAAAAGAATTTGAGATTTTGTATGATGTTGACTTAACGCTTGTCAACAGCCCGGACGTCTCATGGTATTGGGTTGACTTTCATGAGCCGACGGATGAGGAATCGGCGCTGCTCGCCTCCTTTTTCCGTTTTCACCCACTGGCGATTGAAGACTGTCTCGAATATGTGCAGCGACCGAAGCTCGATTTTTATGACCGCTACTTGTTTGTTGTGCTTCATGCCATTGCCGGGATGACGCTGGAGGCTGAGGAAGTCGATTTGTTTGTCGGGCAAAATTTCATCGTTTCGTTTCATAAGTCGGCCATTCACGCGGTCGATGAGGTGTGGGAGCGATTGAAGCATGAAGAAGATGTTCAGCAGGGGCCGTTTCACGTCATGTACCGGCTGATCGACAAGCTTGTGGATGATTATTTTCCACCGCTTTACCATATTGAAGACGTGCTGAACGATTTAGAGGAGAATACGAACAATGAACCGATTCACGACATTATTGAAAAAGTGTTTGACATCCGCGGCGATTTATCGAAGCTGCGCCGAACGATCGTGCCGATGCGCGACTTGTTGTACCGCATCATCCATTCCGACCGGCTGCAGCGCATGAAAGAACGGCAGCTGTACTTTCATGACATTTATGATCATTTGCTGAAGCTGTCGGAAATGATTGAGACAAACCGAGAAATTACCGCGGATATCCGCGACAGCTATTTATCGCTCAACTCGAATCGAATGAACAATATTATGATGACATTTACAGCCATTACGACCATTTTCATGCCGCTCTCCTTTATTGCCGGCATTTATGGGATGAACTTTGATTATATGCCTGAATTGCACTGGAAGTACGGATACTTTGTTGTATTGGCTGCCATGGCGGTGATCGGCATGACGATGTTCGTCTGGTTTAAGCGCAACGGCTGGTTTCAGTTGTTGAAAGGCGACTGGGCGAAGGAGGAGCGGGAGCGCCGCCAGTAGCCGTATAAAACGGGCTGTTCCCCTCATATATATAATTACATAATGACGGCAGCGTAAGCGCGAAGGAGGGGAACCGATGGCAAGAGGAATTTGGGGAGTCGACTCGGCGCAAGCCGTAACGGATCAGCTGTTTCAATGCGTGCGGACGGAGCTTGGCTATCCGAAATTTTGGGGCCGTTATTTGTCGGAAGTGCCGAACGTGTCCGAAGGGTTGACACGCGACGAGATCGCCCGCATCCGCAGCTATGGCGTGAAGGTGCTGCCGATTTATAACGCCTTCCGCGAAGCGGTCGGCTATGCGAACGGTCAGGTGGCGGCGCGCAACGCGGTGTTCCATGCGCGGCGGCTCGGCATTCCGAAAAATAAACTGCTGTTTGCCAACATCGAAGACTTTTTCGCTGTGGATGCCGCTTGGATCGCTGCTTGGGTGGAAACGCTCTATCCGACCGGATACCGGCCGGGGCTGTACGCGGACCCGACGAAAGGGGATTTCGCCGCTGCCTATTGCGAGGCGGTCAGCCGGAACAACCAAGTGGCGGTGCAGGCGGTCATTTGGAGCGCCGCACCAAGGCCGGGAACGACGAAAGAGCAGAAAGCGCCGCGCTATCAGCCGGCTGCCCCGCCTTGCAGCGCGAATGTCTGGGTGTGGCAGTACGGGCGTGATGCAGAAGTCTGCCCGGTTGACACGAATTTAGCTGACCGACGCCTATTGGACTTTTTGTATTGAACAAAGCCGTTGCAAAAAAAGGCAGCGGCTTTTTTATNTTTTTCGGCGCTGTTTTGCCTTGCAGCGCGAATGTCTGGGTGTGGCAGTACGGGCGTGATGCAGAAGTCTGCCCGGTTGACACGAATTTAGCTGACCGACGCCTATTGGACTTTTTGTATTGAACAAAGCCGTTGCAAAAAAAGGCAGCGGCTTTTTTATGCGGCTGGGAAATTGTTGGCTGTTGCGCGTCTTTTCTTTTAATTTTTTTGCTTGGATCGATTATATTAGTAATAGGAAAAAAGGAGGATGTCAGTCGGTTGGGGAAAACGGAACGATGATCGAAAGGAGAGGGAATATGGATCGATCTGTCGCCTCACTGTTGGATCGCATCCATGAACAATACGAACGATGGAGGACGGGACCGCCGCTTGACGGTGTGGAATTGGCCCGATTTTTCAATGCTGTCGGCCGGACGGCGGCGGTGATTGGCCTTAGCGACATCGCTGCTGAAGCAGAGCGGCTCATTCACCGGTTGAACGGCCAAACGGAACGGCAATGGACAGCGGAGGAGGCGCTGATGGAGATGGTTCCTCTCCTTCGCTGCTTCTATGAAGCCGGGGAAGCGGCTTCTGCCACCATTCCCTCTTCGCACCGCCAAGGGCCGAAAGCAGCGATTCTCCTCTGTGGAAATGATCCCCTGTTTTTTGCTTACGTCCGCGGCGCCCTGCAAACCGTGCCATGGCGTTTCACGACGATTCCCTCCCTTGAGCAGGCGGCCGCGTCGATGTTTCGTCTCAGCCCGGATTGCATCATCGTCAGCGTGAAGGAGGGAGAGTGGGAGAATCCGGACTTGACGGTTTTGCTTGAGCGCGCCGGACAGCGCCCCTATCTTCCTGTTGTCATTGTGAGGAGAGACGAGGGCAAAGAGGGGCGGTTGAAAGGTTATGAGCTTGGCGCGGATGATGTCATCACCACCCCAGCGGCAGATGAGCTGTTCGTTCGCGTTCGCCGGCTCATTGAAAAAAAACGAAAAATCGATGACCTTGTGCTCATTGACGAATTGACAGGTGTGTACAACCGGAAGTATTTGCCGCGGGTATACGCCCGCCTTCGGAGCGACCTCGAGCGTTACGGAGCGCCAAGCTGTTTGGCGTTGCTTGATTTGGACCATTTCAAACAAGTCAATGACCGTTTCGGCCACCTTGCAGGCGATGCGGTATTGCAAAAGCTGGCTGCCTTTTTGCGCCAACATACACGTGGAGTGGATACCGTCGTTCGCTTTGGGGGCGAAGAGTTTGTCGTTTGGCTGGCCAAAACGTCCAAAAGCGAGGCTCGTGCAGTGCTTGAGCGGCTGCAACGCCAGTTCGCCGCCGAAAAAATCGAGGCGGATGGCGCACTTCTATCATGTACGTTTTCCGCCGGCCTGGTTGAGTGCGATGAACCGGATCGGCCGCTTGACTATTGGCTGCGTCTGGCCGACAAGGCGCTGTATGCGGCGAAACGAGGCGGCGGCAATCGGATCGAAGAGGCGGCGCGTGAGAAAAGCGGTTCTTCGGATGAGGCCCCAAGCCAAGCATCAACGGATCGGCGGCGATGGGCGATTGCCATCGTAGACGACGATGAACTCGTGCGGATGATGATTGCTGATCTTGTCCGCAAGCTCGTCAATGAGCAGGGGAGGAAAGCAGACATTTACGAGTTTGGCGACGGCCTTTCGTTTCTCGAATCTCCGTTTTATCAAAGCGGGCGGCAATCTGTCGTCATTTTGGATCGGGTGATGCCAAAAATGGACGGCCTTGAGGTGCTGAACCGCCTCCGTCAAGAGCGAAAGCCATACAAGGTGATGCTGCTAACGTCGCGCCAAGATGAGCGGGATATTGCCCATGCGCTGAACCGAGGAGCGGACGAATATGTGACAAAGCCGTTCAAATGGTTTGAACTTGAGGCGCGGCTGCGCCGGCTGCTGAAGGAGCTGGATGAGTGATGGCGCTGTTGGTCGTCTTCACGGCAGCAATCGCTTTGTTTGCGGTGTTGATCGTTTTGTTCCTCTATCTCGTGGTGCGCAAATGGCGGGAAAACCGGCGCCAAGCCCGGCTGCGAGTTTATAAGGAACGGCATCGGCTTTGGTTGCTTCGGTATCTGCTCGGCGAGGAGGAACAGATGCTTTTGCCGGCTTCCCCTCTTGAGCGTGAAGCGATGATGGAGCTTCTTGACCATTTTGCTTCACTCTTGAACGGAGAGCAAGTGCAGGAGCGAATTCGAACATTGGCGGAGATGCATTTCCAAGGATGGCTGCATCGAAGGCTGTCAAGCCGTCATTGGAGCGAGCGGATGAACGCGCTGTTTTTGATCGAGGATTTGCAGGTGAAGGCGATGCTGCCGGAGATGGAGCGGCTGTATCGCTCCAACCGGGTGACGAAAGGTGAGGCGGCGAAACTATTGGCCATTTTCGCCCAATTTGATTACAGCCCAGTGATTGCATATGTGCTCGAACCGAAATATAAGTTAACGGAGTTTTCCTATCGGGTCATTTTTGGCCATATGAGCGAGCGGCTTCTTCGACAGGTGGAACAGCGATTTGATGAGCTGCCGCGGGCAGGGAAATGCGCGTTCATCGATATGATCGGCATCCGTCGACGAGGGGAGCGATCGTTTTTGCTGGAGCTGTTGGCATCAGATGAGTTGGAGCTTCGTGTTCGCGCGCTTAAGGCGATGGCAGAAATTGGCGTTTCAATTGAAGCGACAAAGCTTGATCGCCACTTGCGCTCGCCGCATTGGCAAGAGAGGCTGATGGCAGTCCGTCTTGCCGGAAAATGCCGCGAAGAATGGTTGCTTCCCTTGCTCTATGAGCGGCTGGCCGACCGTTCATTCGCCGTTCGTTCGGAAGCGGCTGCCTCCATCGTGCGCCTGCCGGGCGGCCGGGCGATGCTGCATAAAGCGGCGTGCACAGCGGAGGACCGTTATGCCCGTGACATGGCGAAGCAATGGATTGGAGAGGAGGGGTGATGGTGGAAGGGGGGCAAGCGTTTCTATCGGCTATCGGGCATGTCGTGCTCATTTATATGGCTGTCGTTCTCGCCTTTTATACGTTTTTGCTTGTGGTAGCTTTCATTCACTTGCGCCGCACTCGTCGTCTTGACGATTGGGAGCCGTATGAAGAATTGCTCGATGCCAGCTACGCAAAACCGATATCGATCCTTGTTCCAGCTTATAATGAGGAAGCCGGCATCGTTGGTTCGGTTCGCTCACTGCTAGCCATCGAATACCCGGAGTATGAAGTCATTGTCATTAATGATGGGTCGACTGACAAGACACTTAAGCGGTTGATCGATCATTTTCATCTGAAGTCGGTCTATCGCGTCATTCGCCGTCAGCTGGCGGCGAAGGAAATCAAGGCGGTTTACCAGTCGCCCGATTACCCGCATTTGTTTGTGCTGGATAAAGAAAACGACGGGAAAGCCGATGCATTGAACGCCGGAATCAACGCCGCCCGCTATCCATACATTTGCTCCATCGACGGCGATTCTGTTCTTGAGCGGCGCGCGTTTTTGAAGGTGATGAAACCGATGCTTGAATCCGACGGAGAGGTCATTGCTTCTGGAGGGACGGTCCGGATCGCCAATGGCTGTCGGATTGAACGCGGTGAAATCGTCAAGGTCGGTTTGTCGCGGCGGCCGCCTCGGCTTAAGCCGCCATAACTTGCTGCTCATCGTTTCTGGGGCATTCGGCGTTTTTTTTAAGCCGTGGGTGATCGAAGCAGGCGGATATACGGATACAGCTGGAGAGGATATGGAACTCGTTGTGCGCCTGCATCGACTGGCGCGTGAAAAAAACGAGGAGAAAAAAATCATCTATATCCCCGACCCGGTTTGCTGGACAGAAGCGCCGGAAACGTATGGGGATTTGCGGAGGCAGCGGCGGCGCTGGCATCGCGGGCTTTTGGAAAGCTTATGGATGCATCGATCGATGCTATTCAATCCAAAATATGGCTCAATCGGCCTTCTTTCGCTGCCGTATTTTTGGTTCATTGAGCTTCTTGGTCCGATCGTTGAATTGATGGGCTATATTGTCGTTGTTTTCTCCTTATTTCTCGGAAACTTGTACGTCGAATTCGCTCTTCTTTTGCTGACGGTTTCGGTTTTGTACGGTTCGCTGTTATCAGCAGCAGCCGTCTTGCTTGAAGAGTGGACTGAGCGGAAGTTCCCGAGCATCTCTGATTTGGTGAAGCTGTTTTTCTTCGCGTTGACTGAGACATTTTGGTACCGTCCGCTTACCGCTTGGTGGCGGTGCGAAGGGGTGATCGACGCTGTTCGCCGGAAAAAGCAATGGGGGAGCATAAAGCGAAAAGGAGTGTCGGTGTAAACATAGGTAGAGAATAGAGCGAAAAGGGTGCGCCTCGGCTTGACGAATCAGTGCATGTCTCCCCAAGTGATCGTGATCGAACCCAAAGAGGAATATTCACGAAAACATGATGAATTCAAAGAGAAAAGCCAGGTCACGGCTCGGCGTCCGCTTAATAGCGGTCGCCGAGCCGTTTAAATACGGGTCTTGTCAGCCGTTTCGGCTTTTGTTCCGGCTTTTCCTTCAGTCCGGTGTAGGCGATGAGAATGGCTTTTGCCTCTGACAGCGGCATCCGAGCTGGAGGGTTGCGGTATGAATCGTTGAGAGAGCCAAGGTGCGGAAGGGCGGCGAAATCTTGTTTTGTCGGTGGAATGTGGAAGTAGTAGTCGCCGACGGCGACAAGCACGTCGGATTGCTGTTGGCTGTATCTCGGATTGCGGGAAAAATGGAGGCCCACTTTTTTCGCCTTGCCCTCCTCAAGCAGCTTCTCGATCGCTTTTTTCTTCAGAAGATAAAGAAACGAAGGGTTCAATGCTGTTTTGGCATGGCGGTTGACGGTAAAAATCGCTTTGGCAATATTGTCGACCGTCAATTGCACCGGTTTCATCGGCATGTCTCCTTTTTTCTTTCTATTATAACATAGGAAGCGGTGTTGTTGCCCGGTTTGTCCTACTTCTATCCGGGGGTAAGCGAAAAAACGGTCAACTCCGGCGGAGCGAAGAAGCGAAGCGGCACCCTTGTTGTGCCAAGGCCGCGGTTGACGTACAACAAGAGTCCGCCGACGTGGTAAAACCCTTCATAATACCGCTCAGACAACGGCGGCGTGATGAGCGGTCCGATAAACGGCAACTGAATTTGCCCGCCGTGGCTATGGCCGGAGAGTTGAACGTGAATAGGGAAGCGGCGAGCCTCAATGGCACCGTCCGGCTCATGAACGAGGGCGATCGTATATGTCGCCCGCGGAATGCCGTTCGTCATTTTCGACCAGTCCGGGCGTCCGAGCATCATATCGTCGCTGCCGGCGATAGCGATGGCGTCATGGCCGCGCCGGACGAGTGCATGCTCATTGACGAGAACGCGGAACCCGGCTCGTTCCATCAATCGACGGTAAATATCTGTCCCGTAGCCGCCGTGATCATGGTTTCCGTAAATGCAAAATTTTCCAAGAGGAGCACGGACGCCAGCCAACGCCTCAGCGACCGCGTTGACGTGCGGATACCGGTTCGCCTCATGGAGCAGATCACCTGTGAATACGACGAGATCGGGCCCGAGTTCGTTGATGCGGCCGATAATGCGGTAAAAGCGTTTCAAGCCGTAATAATGGCCGAGATGGAGATCACTGAACTGCAGCAGCTTGACGCCGGCAAACGACTTTGGGATCAGCGGATGCGACAGCGCATGGTGCGTCACGGTCAGCTCGGCTGGCTCAATCCAGCGGGCGTATCCAGAGGCGGCTGCCATCGCCAGCGCTGCGCTGAAACTTGTGCGCGCCAGCTTTTTCAAAAAGGCGCGCCGGCTTAGTTTGGTTGTTTCGATATGGTGCATCGTTTCGCCGTCCTTTCACAAGCAGCTTTATTATAACGAAAAGAGAGGGAAAAGGACAATAGGAGGACTAAGATGTTCGAATATTCCACTATTTTATGATATGATAAAAATGAATGAGTAATCAGTCATAGGAGGAGAAATGGATGAACGGAAAAGTGATCATTGTGACCGGCGGGTCGAGCGGAATGGGGAAATATATGGCGAAGCGGTTTGTTTCTGATGGGGCCAACGTCGTCATTACGGGAAGGCGGGCCGAGGCGCTCGAAGAGGCCAAGCGGGAAATCGCCGCGCCGGATGGAGGGAAAGTGCTTACGATCCCGATGGATGTGCGCAACCCGGAACAAGTGGCGCACATGGTGGAGCGGACTGATGCGGAATTCGGCCGCATCGATGCCCTCATCAACAACGCGGCTGGCAATTTCATTTGCCCGGCGGAAAAGTTGTCGATCAACGGCTGGAACAGCGTCATTAACATTGTGTTAAACGGCACGTTTTACTGCAGCCGGGAAGTCGGCAACTACTGGATTCAGCGCGGCTTGAAAGGGAACATTATCAACATCGTTGCGACATATGCCTGGCATGCCGGCGCCGGGGTCATTCATTCAGCGAGCGCCAAGGCTGGAGTGCTGGCAATGACGCGCACGCTTGCTGTGGAATGGGGGAAAAAGTACGGCTTCCGCGTCAATGCGATCGCTCCCGGACCGATTGAGCGGACCGGCGGGGCGGAGCGGCTTTGGGAATCAGAGGAAGCGGAGCGGATGACGTTGGAAAGCGTGCCGCTCGGGCGGCTCGGGACGCCGGAAGAAATCGCGGCGGTCGCTTCGTTTTTGCTTTCGGATGAAGCCGCTTACATTAACGGCGCTTGCATCACAGTCGACGGCGGCCAATGGCTGAACCGGCGGCCGTTTTAATCAAATTTGCCATAAAGCAAGATGGTCCTCACCCAAAAGGGATTGCAGGCGGTATTTCTTCATTTATCGCGGGCAACCGGCTCATTGCACGCAACGGCCTTTGTCACAAGCGGATTCCCTGCTGTCAGGGGAGCCGCTTTTTTTACGAGTCAGGAACGATTGGGCAATTATGCTATAATAAAGGCAAAGATGGTCGATGGGGATGAGGTGAACACGATGGATGCATTAGACGTGATGGCCAACTTGCCGCAAGTGATTCCGCACTATCAACCGATTTTCAGCGCCGATGAGCATGGGGTCGTCGGCTATGAAGTGCTCGGTCGGTTTCAAACGGAAACAGGGCCGGTCAGCCTTGGGCCGTTTTTTCACGATGAAACCATTCCAGAAGAATTTCGCATCGAAGTGGATGATGTGATCACGAAAAAAGCGCTCGACTATTTTCTGTCGCTTGATGATCAAACGCTGCTCATTTTTTTAAACCGCGACGCCAACTTGCTGATGCTTGACCGCGGCGAGTCGTTTTTGCAGCTGCTTCTCTCCTATGAAGCGAAAGGGTTGGCCCCAAGCCGCATCGTTTTGGAAATCAACGAGCAGCATTTCAAGGGAGACGTCGATCAGCTCAGCCATTTATTGACGTATCTTCGTACATACGGCGTTAAAGTGGCGGTCGACAACATCGCCGAACATAGCATTCATCTTGAGCGAATCGGCGTCTTGTCGCCTGACATTTTAAAAATCGATTTGCGTGAATTGCGGAAAACGTCCGTTCATCAAGCATACCAGGAAATCGTTCACTCGATTTCGCTGTTGGCGCGCAAAATCGGAGCGACGCTCCTGTATGAGGACATCGAAACGTCATTTCAGCTTCAGTATGCTTGGCGGCATGGCGGCCGCTATTATCAAGGGTATTATTTGGCCAAGCCGGCGCCAGAGGTTGTGCCGCGCGATTTGTTGAAAGACTTGCTCCGCCAAGAGTGCCATCGCTTCATCCAGCAGGAAAAGAAAAAGCTTGAAACGCTGTATCAAATTGCTGAGCAGTTTCAGCAGCGGATCAGCGCGCTGCTTGGCAAATACAAAAAAGCCGCCGATTTTAACGAGCTCATTTCCCTGTTGGCCGGCGAGCTCGACGATGTTTGCTTCCGCATTTATGTTTGTGATGAGGACGGCTTCCAGCAGTCGGGCAATATGTTCAAGCGCGGCGGCCGGTGGGAGCTTCAGCCGCAATATTATATGAAAAACTGGAGCTGGCGCCCGTATTTTTTGGAAAACATTGCCGAAAAAGTCGCCGCTTCGTCGGAGGAGCTGGCAGCGAGCGCCGAACAGACGAGCAAGGCGACCGAGCAAATCGCCATGACGATTCAGGGCGTTGCTTCCGGCATGGACAAGCAAATGCAAAGCGTGGAAGAAACGTCCGCCGCCGTCGATTCGATGTCTGAGAGAATCGAGCAAATTTCCGGACGGGCGCAAAGCGTGTCCGCCATCGCTGCTGAGGCGTCAAGACAAGCGGCTGAGGGAGGGCAAACGATCGAGGCGGGCGTTGCGCAAATGAACAAAGTCAACGATACGGTCGAGCGGCTGGCTGACCTCATTAAAGGGCTTGGCCACCGTTCCGAGCAAATCGGCTCGATCATCGAAGCAATCCGCAGCATCGCGGCGCAGACGAACTTGCTCGCCTTAAACGCCGCCATTGAGGCGGCGCGCGCCGGCGAGCACGGGCGCGGCTTTGCCGTCGTTGCTGACGAAGTGCGGAAGCTCGCCGAGCAATCGGCCCAATCGGCCCAGCAAATCGCGGAATTGATCGCTGCCATTCAAGAAGAAACGGTCCATGCCGTCCAATCGATGGAGTCGGTCGTCAACGAAGTGACGGCCGGAACGAACGTCATTCGCGCCTCGGGAGAAATGTTCGCCCGCATTCGCGCCGCCGTGGACGAAGTTGCGGCGCAAATCCGCGACGTATCCACCGCGGTCAGCGACATGGTCTCTTCTTCGGAGCAAATGGTGCGCTCCGTCCGGCTTGTCGCCGACGTGGCCGAGTCGACATCGGCCGGTGCGCAGGAGGTGTCGGCGGCGACCGAGGAACAGCTGGCCTCGATGGAGGAAATTTCAGCTTCGGCCGCGTCGCTCTCGAAAATGGCGGACGATTTGCAGGCGATTGTCAACAAGTTTTCATTATGATGAGCGCCTTTTATGGCGTTCATTTTTTTCCATATGGTTATGGCGAAAGGGAAGAAAGGCGATTTTTCGCGCTGCCATGTATAAAACGATTTGTGGATGGCGAAAACGTATGAAAGAAATGGTTCCATGCACAGCTGTTTTTATGTATAATGATGGTTGACACAAGTCCCACAACAGAAAGCAGTGACGCGCTATGGCTGAAAAAGTCGCCGTCATCGTCGGGCCGACGGCGGTCGGCAAAACGAAGCTCGGCATCGCGTTGGCGAAAAAGCTGGGCGGAGAGGTCATCAGCGGCGATTCGATGCAAATTTATAAAGGGATGGACATTGGCACGGCGAAAGTGAAGCCCGATGAGATGGAAGGAATCCCGCATCATTTGCTGGACATCAAAGAGCCGTGCGAACCGTTTTCCGTCGTCGAATTTCAGCGGCTTTGCCGTGCGCTCATCACCGAGATTTCGGCGCGCGGCCGGCTGCCGATCATCGTCGGCGGCACCGGGCTGTACATTCAGGCAGCCCTTTACGATTACCAATTTTCCGCCGCCCCTTCCGACGAAGCGTACCGCCGGGCGCTCAAACAGCTGGCGGCCGAGCAAGGAGCCGAAGCGCTTCACCGGCGGCTTGAGGCGGTTGATCCAATAAGTGCGGCCCGTATTCATCCGCACAACATCCGCCGCGTCATCCGCGCCTTAGAAGTGTATCATTGCACTGGAAAGCCGTTCAGCGAGTGGCAGCAAGGGCAGTCAAAGCGGCTTTTGTATGAGGCGGCCATCGTTGGCTTGACGGCGGAGCGGGAGGCGCTTTACCGCCGCATCAACGAGCGGGTCGATGAGATGATCGCCGCAGGGTTGATCGAAGAGGCGAGGGCGCTTTATGACCGCGGCCTGCGCGACTGCCAGGCGGTGCAAGCCATCGGCTACAAGGAGCTGTACGACTATTTTGACGGCCGCGTTTCCCTTGATGAAGCGATCGAGCAGCTGAAACAAAATTCGCGCCGCTATGCGAAACGGCAGCTCACTTGGTTTCGCAACCAAATGCCGGTGAAATGGTTTGACATGACCGACGCTGGGCAGTTCGCCGCCAAGGTGGAGGAAATTTCTCGCTATGTAGCAGGAAAGCTTCAACTTGAAGCGAATATATAATTATATCCTTAGAGAGAAAAGAGGAGGACGTTTGATGAAAAATACGATCAATATTCAAGACCAGTTTTTAAACCAGCTGCGCAAAGAGGGCATTCAAGTGACCGTCTTCTTATTGAACGGCTTCCAACTGCGCGGATACATTAAAGGGTTTGACAACTTCACCGTACTTTTGGAAGTGCAAGGAAAACAACAGCTCATTTACAAGCACGCCATTTCGACGTTTGCGCCGGAGCGGAACATCCATTTTGAAACCGAACAGTAAGACCGACGGTACATACGCCGCCGAAAAAAGGCGCCTTCCTTCGCGGAGGGCGCCTTTTGCCATTTCCCGTTTTCCTTCCGCGCCCGCTATTTGATCGACAAGCTCCTGCGTCACCCGAAGGGAAGTGAGGGACGAGGTGAATTCAGATGCGTAAACCGCCGCTTTTGTGAATAAACATATACAAACTTTTTCCGCTATAGCCGACCCGCTGTTCGTTTGGGCGATTGTCACGGATCGGCGGTGGCGTACGTATACTAGTAACGAAAAGGCAAGGCGTCAAAAGCCAAGTCGGAACGGGTGCGGATGGCAGAAAACGGGAAGCGAGGTGACGCCCCTTGTCAGAATTGACGATGAACAAGGCGAAAGGGCAAATCAACATCGTGTTGAACTCCAAAACGGTAAACCATTTAGTGAAAGAAGAGAGAAACGACTGGCTCGATGGCGAAGAGCATCAGGCGCTCCGCAATATTCAAAAGGAGCTTGATCAGCTGATCGGCCTTGATCATGTCAAAAAAATCATCAAGGAAATTTACGCCTGGCTGTACATCAACCGGCTGCGCAAGGAGAACGGCTTAAAGGCCAACCGCCAGGCGCTCCATATGATTTTCAAAGGCAATCCCGGCACCGGCAAAACGACAGTGGCGCGCTTGCTCGGCAAGCTGTTTTTTGAGATGAACGTGCTGTCCAAAGGGCATTTCATCGAGGCGGAGCGGGCCGATTTGGTCGGAGAGTACATCGGGCATACGGCGAGCAAAACGCGCGATTTGATCAAAAAAGCGCGCGGCGGAATTTTGTTCATCGATGAAGCGTATTCGCTCGCCCGCGGGGGCGAAAAAGATTTCGGCAAAGAAGCGATTGACACGCTTGTCAAAGGGATGGAAGACTATTGCGACGACTTGGTTGTGATTTTGGCCGGCTATCCGAAAGAAATGGACTATTTTTTGTCGCTAAATCCCGGCTTGCCGTCGCGCTTTCCTCTCACGATCGAGTTTCCCGATTATACGGTCGAGGAGCTTGTGCAAATCGCCAAGCAAATGCTGCGCGAACGCGAGTATGAAATGACGCCGGAAGCGGAGCGGAAACTGTACATTCATCTCGAAGGGACGCTGGAAGCGACCGGCCGCCTCAAGTTCAGCAACGGCCGCTATGTGCGCAACTTAATCGAAAAAGCGATCCGCAAGCAGGCGGTCCGCCTTCTTCATGAAGGGCGCTACGACAAAAAAGAGCTGATGACGATCCGTGACCGCGATTTAGTGATTCATGCTTGAACGCTCTCCCACCTACGCTCACGCGTGGAAGTGGGGGTCTTCTCGGCGCGAGATGAAAAAAAGCAAAGGAGGCTCCTCTTTCTTTTTCTTGTCGAAAGAAAGAGGTCTTCCTTTCTTTTTTGTGCCGCAAAAAAGAGGAATGCGATCAAAAAGAGCGAATACATAAACAGCGGGGGCATCATACACCTATTTATCTGAATTATCTGTCTAGTGGATCTGCACGCCCTGCGTCCATTCGGAGAAAAGGGGGAAAGGCGCTTGTACATGACGATTGGGGAGATGTTTTCCCAGACAGTGCGAAAGTTTCCAAACCGGGAGGCGGTCGTCGACGCGGCGACCGGACGCCGCTATACGTACGCCGAATGGGAGAGGGAAGTGAACCGGTGGGCGAACGCGTTTTTGGAAGCGGGCGTCCGCAAAGGAGATCGCGTTTCGACGGTGCTGTACAATACGCTTGAGCTCGCGACCGCTTTGTTTGCCTGCGCCAAAATCGGCGCGGTGTTCAATCCGATCAACTTTCGGCTGAGGGCGGAAGAAATCGCCTATATTTTGACGGACGCCGAGCCGAAAATCGTGCTGTTTGAACGGGCGGTGGAACCGGAACTTGCCGCGATTCACAGCCGTTTCCCGCACGTGTCATTTTGGTCGATCGACCGCGATCCGCCGCCGTTTGCCAAAAACGCTCACGAGCAGGCCGCGCGGGCCCTAGGGGAAGCGCCGCGTGTTCATGTGGATGAGAGCGATCTTTATGCCATTATGTATACAAGCGGCACAACTGGGCGTCCAAAAGGAGTGATGCACCGTCACCGCGACATGATCGAGCAAAGCGTCATTTGCCATGGCGTCATGCGCATCCGCGAGACGGATCGCGGGCTGGCGGCAGCGCCGCTGTTCCATTGCGCCGAGCTGCATTGCTGCTTGCTGCCGCGCGTGCATGCCGGAGCGGCGAGCGTCATTTTGCACCATTTTGACGCCAAGCTCGTGCTTGAAACGATCGAACGGGAGCGGATTACGATCATGTTTGGAGCCCCGACGATGTGGAACATGATCTTGCAGGAGAATGTAAGCGGTTACGATTTATCTTCGCTTCGCCTCGGCCTATACGGCGCCGCTCCGATGGCTCCAGCGCTTGTCAGGCAATGCCAAGAGCAGCTCGGCATCGAGCTGATTCAAGCGTACGGCATGACGGAAATGGGGCCGGCGGTGACGTTTTTGTTGGAAGACGAGCAGCTGAAAAAAGCCGGTTCCGCTGGACGCGCCTGCCTGAACCATGAGATCCGCGTCGTCCGTGCGCGTGAAGACGGGCCGTCCGACCCAGACGATGTGCTGCCGCCATATGAAGTCGGTGAAATTGTGATGCGCGGGCCGTGCATGATGGCTGGCTACTACAAGCGCGAGGAAGCGACGGAAAAAGCGTTGTACAAAGGTTGGTATCATTCCGGCGACCTCGGCTACCTTGATGAAGACGGCTACTTGTATGTCGCCGACCGGGTCGATGACATGGTGATCAGCGGCGGGGAAAACGTCTATCCGCGCGAAGTCGAGGACGTGTTGTACGAGCATCCGAAAGTGCTCGATGTCGCTGTGCTCGGTGAGCCGGATGAGTTGTGGGGCGAAAAAGTCGTCGCCTTCGTGGTCAAAAAAGATGNAGTCGAGGACGTGTTGTACGAGCATCCGAAAGTGCTCGATGTCGCTGTGCTCGGTGAGCCGGATGAGTTGTGGGGCGAAAAAGTCGTCGCCTTCGTGGTCAAAAAAGATGACCTCCTGACCGCCGATGAGCTCGAGCAGTTTTGCAAAACGAGCGACCGCCTCGCTCCGTACAAACGTCCGCGCGCCTACTATTTCATCGATGCCCTGCCGCGCAACGCGAGCGGGAAAATCCAAAAGTTTTTGCTGCGCGAACAGCTGAAAAAACAGGCGACGGGCGGAACAGAGAAAAAGTGACCGAACAGAAGAGAGGGATGAACGGGTGACGGCTCGCTATTTGCGTGAGGAGCACCATATGTTCCGCGCGGCGTTTCGCAAGTTTTTGGAAAAAGAAGCGTACCCGCATTATAACGATTGGGAGAAGCGCGGCATCATTCCGCGTTCGTTTTGGGCGAAGATGGGCGAGAACGGCTTTCTTTGCCCGTGGGTCGATGAGAAGTATGGGGGTCTAAACGCCGATTTTGCCTACTCAGTCGTCATCAATGAAGAACTGGAAAAAGTCGGATCGAGCCTCGTCGGCATCGGCCTGCACAACGACATCGTCACGCCGTATATCGCATCGTACGGAACCGAGGAGCAAAAACAAAAATGGCTGCCAAANATCATTCCGCGTTCGTTTTGGGCGAAGATGGGCGAGAACGGCTTTCTTTGCCCGTGGGTCGATGAGAAGTATGGGGGTCTAAACGCCGATTTTGCCTACTCAGTCGTCATCAATGAAGAACTGGAAAAAGTCGGATCGAGCCTCGTCGGCATCGGCCTGCACAACGACATCGTCACGCCGTATATCGCATCGTACGGAACCGAGGAGCAAAAACAAAAATGGCTGCCAAAATGCGTCACCGGCGAGCTCATCACGGCGATCGCCATGACCGAGCCGGGGGCGGGTTCGGATTTGGCCAACATTTCGACAACGGCAGTAAAAGACGGTGACTACTACATCGTCAACGGACAAAAAACGTTTATCACGAACGGCATTCATGCCGACTTGATCGTCGTCGCCTGCAAAACCGACCCGCAGGCAAAGCCGCCGCACCGCGGCATCAGCCTGCTCGTCGTGGAGCGGGATACGCCGGGGTTTACGCGCGGTCGGAAGCTCGAGAAAGTCGGGCTGCACGCCCAAGATACCGCCGAACTGTTTTTCCAAGATGCGAAAGTGCCGGCATATAATTTGCTCGGCGAGGAAGGAAAAGGTTTTTACTATTTGATGGAAAAGCTCCAGCAGGAGCGGCTCGTTGTCGCCATTGCCGCACAAACGGCGGCGGAAGTGATGTTTTCCTTGACGAAGCAATATGTCAAACAGCGCACGGCGTTCGGCAAACGGGTGAGCGAGTTTCAGACCGTCCAGTTCCGCCTTGCCGAGATGGCGACGGAAATCGCCCTTGGCCGCACGTTTGTCGACCGCGTCATTGAAGAGCATATGGCGGGAAAACAGATCGTCACGGAAGTGTCGATGGCGAAATGGTGGATTACCGAGATGGCAAAACGTGTCGCGGCCGAGGCGATGCAGCTGCACGGCGGTTATGGTTATATGGAAGAATATGAGATCGCCCGGCGCTATCGCGACATTCCCGTAAGCGCCATTTACGCTGGGACGAACGAGATGATGAAAACAATCATCGCCCGGCAGCTAGATTTGTAGAGAGAGGGAAAGATATGCTTCGTGGCATTGTAGTCGTTGATTTTTCCCATTACTTGCCGGGCCCATTTGCCAGCTGGCGGCTCGCCCAGCTCGGAGCAGAAGTCATCAAAATTGAGCCCCCATCCGGCGATCGGCTGCGCCCGTTCGCCGAGGGCCGGTTGTTTGCCGCCTATAACGCCGGCAAAAAAAGCATCGGGTTGGATTTAAAAACGGACGCGGGTCGCGAGCAAGCCCGGCGGCTCGCCGCCCGCGCCGATGTAGTGATCGAAAGCTTCCGCCCCGGGGTGATGGCGCGGCTTGGGCTCGGTTATGACGATATGTGCCGCATGAACGAACAAATCATCTATTGCTCGATCAGCGGCTTCGGTCAACAGAGCAGCCGCTCATTGCTTGGCAGCCATGATTTAAACTATATGGCGCTCTCCGGCTTGCTTGCGCAGCTGGCCGATGAACGCGGCCGCCCGGTTCATCCGAAGATCACGCTTGCCGATTTTATCGGCGGCATGGCGGCGGCCGAGCGCATTTTGGCTGCCCTCTTTGCACGCGAGCGAACCGGCAAAGGCGCCCATCTTGATGTTTCGCTTGTCGATGGCTTGGCAGCGATGATGGCTGGCCATTTTGCCATTGAACACGGCGGTGGGCCGAAGACCGGTCTTTCCGAGTTGTCTGGGGAGGTGGTGTGCTACCAGCTGTATGAGACAAAAGACGGCCGTTATATGAGTTTAGCGGCGCTCGAGCCGCACTTTTGGCAGCGGTTTTGCGAGGCGGTCGGCCATCCGGAATGGACGGAGGCGCAATGGGCGCCGGCGCGATCGGGGGAAGCCGTATATGACGAGCTCGCCGCCTTGTTCCGTGAAAAGACATTGGATGAGTGGAGCGCGTTCGCCGAAGCGGTCGACGTCTGCCTTGCCCCGGTGCTGGAGACGGGTGAGGCGAAGGCGCTGTTTGCTGACAGCCGGCTCCGCCATCTCGTTCGGCTGCAGCCGGGCGGCGCATGGACGGCCGCACATGGGCCGGACGGCCAATGGGGCGGCGGGGAGCCGCCTAAAGTCAATGAACATGCGCATTTGGTAAAGGGGGAGGAATGACCGATGATGAAAACACCGTTAAACATTTCCATGATGCTTGAGCGGGCGGAGTTGTTTTTCCCAAAAAAGCAAGTTTTCGGCTCTTTTTTCCTCCTAAAATATATAAAGATTTAAAAGATATAAATACTAAAAGTATATAAAAGCAGCAAAAAGGGGGCTGCCGCTCAATATACACAAG
>NZ_AYSF01000061.1:0-20361 GCF_000498995.1 Geobacillus thermopakistaniensis | reverse complement strand
GATGGGGAAAGCAAAATTGAGCCGAAAAGCTTCCCCTCCTAACGCGTCTCCTTCCTTCAATGAACACCATGCCGTTCAGGAAAAAAGAGGAGCCTCGGTTTTGGCTCCTCGTTCATTCATCGATGAGGTCAGCGGCGCTGCCGGCGGTTCGGCCTTCATCAGCTCCCCTGTCCTGAAATTTGGAAAAAGAACGATCGACACACGGAATCCAATGACTGCAACCGCTCGATCAGCCCCTGCAAATCGCACGTATGGAGCGTATCGCTCAGTTCGCGGCCTTCCTCCGTCACCAAGTACAAGTGAATTTCCATGCATCCGTCCCAGCGGACGTTGGCGTCAAGCCAGCCATCTTCGCTCTCAAGCTCCAGCCCCACCGTCTCCCCTTGGTCATTTTCGTGTTTTGTTTTGATGACCCATACCATCCTTCGTTCCGCCCTTTCCTGTTCGCCGCCTCACTCTTGTTGTTCCGCTCCGATTCCTGACACCGGGGAGCCAGTGGACGTATGTTCATTCACCCAACGGAGTGCCGCGTCCACCACTGCATCGGCGTCAGAAAGCTGGGTGCGGTGCTCAATGATCCAATTGAGCCCGTCTTGCGGATCAAGGTCATGTTGTAAACATTCCACCAAAAATGATTGGACACATGCCGCATCGCTCCGCTCCCACGCTCCGCACTGGCGGCGCCAAATCGCTTCGATCGCATCTTTCCCGAACTGCATTGAGTTCCTTCCCTCCTGTTGCCCATATTGTCATCCATAGTATGCCTACAACAGATGACAGGGCTCCACAAAAGAAATTGGCGGGAAAGGATTTGATTTCCATTTATACGGCCTCCATCAATGGCCATACTGAGAATATGGAGGTGTTGATTCATGAGAGAGCCTTGGGAAGAACGCGGCGCCACTTCCAGCCTGCCGCGCTATACCCCGGGAATTGGCGTTCCCGATGAAATGAGCCCGATTCGCGACATCGCCCGCGGTTTTGAAAACGGTCGGCCGCCGGTTATCGAAGTGACGCCAGCTGACAGCCGCCAAAAGACGGATGGCATCCATCTTCCGCCTGTTAACTGAGCATTTTGAGCCGCTAGGAAATGGAACGCTCTCCCATCTAATACAAAGGCGTAAAGGTGGGAGATTGTTGGATACACTTGCCCCACGACTATTTGCCAGCCTAGCCATCCCCATGCGTTCCACGGTTAGGCTGTTTTACTCTCAAAGACAGCAAATCCAGCCTTTCCTAACAGGATATTCTAGGCGGGGGCTCATCCCGATCATCTTTCTCCCACTTACGCTCATTCATGGAAGTTGGGGACCTTCTTGGTTCAAAAATGATAAAATGGATCAATGTGAAAATGGGAGGAGGACCATTTCCTATGTACCTCCGTCTTGTTGCCGTAGGGCTGATGATGTTGTTGCTTAGCGGCTGTTGGGGGAACCGTAATATTGATCAAATCGTCTATATTCACTCGATCGGAATTGATTATGATCATCGCCAATTCGTCTTGTACGTACAGCTCATCAACTTCAGCGGATTGGCAAAAGCAGAGTATGGCGGAGGAAGGCAGGTCGCAGCCGTGGCCATTGGCCGGTCAGCAGGAGAAACACCCGAAATAGCCGCCCATGAACTTTACACGTCCATTCAGCAAATGGTCTCGTGGGGACACGTCAAGAGTATTGTGTTTACGAAACGGGCGCTTAAAAAGGAAGTGGTGCGAGGAGTCATCGATTTATTAACGAGGTATCATGAGATCCGGCACACCATTTGGGTTTATGCGACTGACGCTTCATTGACTGATGTCTTTAAAGCTACTCCATTATTGCATGCTTCTTCGTATCTGTCCATGCTAACGAATCCGGAAGAACTTTTCAGGCAAAGCTCCTTCATTCGCCCGCTTCGGTTTAACCGTCTGATTGCGATCAGTGATGAACATAGCGCAACGCTTCGAATTCCGTATATTACCCTTGACCCTGCTAGTTGGACAGAAGATACGAAAAAAAAGAAAATGCTGTCCCTTAGCGGTGTGTGCTTTTTGCATGATTACGAACTACAACAATGCACGGACCGTGAGAAGCTGTTAGGGGTTCGTTGGACAGAACGGGATGTGATCCGAACGCCCATTTACGTGAAAGAAGGACGGCAAACGGTTGCCTCTCTTGTCGTTCGTCATCCGAAAGCGAAATGGTCGGTTCTTTCGACCAAAGATGGTCCTGCGTTTCAGTTGACCATCCAAGCTCAAGGAAGTCTGATCGAGCTGCGCCGGCCGCTGTCAAGAGAACGGCTGGCTAAGCTGGCGGCGCAAACGGTGAAACAGGAAATCCAACAAGCCTATGAATGGGGAGTCAATCGAAACATTGACGTGCTGAATGTATCAGATCAATTATACCGCAGCAACGTTCATAAATGGAGACAATGGGAACAAAACGGCATAATCCCATTAAAAAAGAAAACCATTCGAAACATTTCCGTCCATCTTTCCCTCGGCTCTTCCGGCAAGGAAAAACTGGATTATCGTGCAGGCGACTAGATGGTTGTTACATGCTTTTGCGCGTTTTTACGGTTGGAAGGGCTCCCGGTATGGTTTTCGCACCTTAGGGAGCCGGTAGTCCATCCGTCTTCAACGTCCAATCGACACCCACGGCCGGCCGTCTTCCCAATGAACGCGGATCGGAAGGCGAAACGCTTCTGAAAGCCGCTCGTCGGTTAACACTTCCTCTTTTTGGCCAGCCGCAAGGATGCGCCCGTCTTGCAAAAGCAAGACATGGGTAATGGAGTCGACGATTTCTTCGATATAATGGGTGACGTATAAGAGATGGCACGGCTGAGTGACGATCTGTCCGATCAATGCTAAAATTTCTTCGCGGGCCAATAAGTCAAGGCCGACCGTCGGCTCGTCCAAAATGAGCAGCTTCGGATTCGCCATCAACGCTCGGGCGATCAATGTTTTTCGCTTTTCTCCTTGCGACAACGTTGCGTACCGCTTTTCTTGGACAGCTTCGAGGCGGAAAGACTCGATTAACGATTGCGCTTTGGACCGATCGTCCTCAGTGACGGCATCGTACAGGCCAATCGTTGCAAACTTGCCGCTGATGACAATATCTTCGACTGTTTCGGCTTGCAAGGTATCATAAAACTGATCAAGCGAGCTGCTCACAAACCCGATATGCCGGCGCAATTCCCACAAGCTCGCCTGTCCAAACCGATAGCCCAATACTTCAACATCCCCGCGCGTCGGGTACTGATAGCCGGTGACGATATTGAGAAGCGATGTTTTCCCGGAGCCGTTTAGGCCAAGAATCGCCCATTGCTCGCCTTCTTTCACCTCCCAGTTGATATCACGCAAAATCATGCGCCCTCCTCTTGCCCATGACACATCGCGCATGCGGATGATGACGGTCATTGTTCCTCTCCCCTTTGTTGTTCGTATGGACGGTCCTGATAGAAAAAGTTGGGCAACATGGTCGTGTTGTCATACGTTCGGTGAAAAATGTGCGTTGTCGCCGGAGAAAGAGGCGGAATCAGCCATGTCCAATCGCCGGTGACATGGCGGCCGGCTGCTTTCTCTTGCTGTTCAAACAACTGAAATTGGCGCGCGGCGGTATGATGGTCAACGATGCTGACGCCCGCCTTTTTGTAGGAATACAAAACAGCGATATTCAATTCGACCAACGCCTTGTCTTTCCATAATGATGCGTTGGAGTTGGTGTCAAGCCCCATGCAAGAGGCCACTTTCGGAAGCATGTTGTAGCGATAATCATCGGCAAAATTGCGGGCTCCAATCTCCGTACCCATGTACCACCCGTTAAACGGTGCTGCCATATAGCGAATGCCGCCAATTTCTAGACACATATCTGAAATAATCGGGACCGCGTACCATTTTAACTGCAGATCGCGAAACCACGGAAACTCCGGATGTTCAATTGGCACCTCAAGCACCAATTCTTTAGGGATCGGTGTCCAAACAGGCTTCTGGCTGCCTACCTGGATCACCAAGGGCAACACGTCAAAAGGCGTTTTTTCCCCCTTCCACCCAAGCTGTTCACAGGCGCGGGTGAAAGTGAGGGAGGATGAGTCGCCGATGATCCCTTCTTCGGTTTCATAACCGGCATAACGAATCAGTTGATGATTCCAAATGCGCACTTCCCCATTGGGACGGAAGATCGTGATCGTCGGCCGGATTTTCCCGCCATTGGTCGCAACCTCAATATGATGGAATAGATAAGAAAAAACCTCGTCTACGGTAACCGCCTCTCTCGCATCGATGACATGGAGCGATTGCCAAAACAAGCGGCCGATGCAGCGGTTGCTGTGGCGCCAAGCCATCTTCGCCCCGTAGCTGATCTCTTCGTACGTATGGCGGTATGTTCCGGTTTGTTCCACTTCCCAACGGATTTCATTCACCCGCCGCTTTATTTCTTGCTCACTTTTCCCAAGCTCCCGATAGCTGGCCATGATAAACTGTTCTGCTTTTATCATCAACTGCTCATCGTGCTGTCTGAGCTTATCGCTCTCGATCGTTACCATATATGCTTCTTTTTCCTCCACTTCGCCGTCATTCCAATTCCAATCAAGAGGCAAATTCCCCCGACCCACCACATTTGCTCGATAAACATCGAAATCGCCAAAAAAATGAGCGCAAAACCAAGCAGTCGACGGATCGACATGATTCTCTCCCCTTTTCCCCGCCATCGAGCGCTCTCCCATCGCGCAAAAGCAACAGTGAACAATGCTTGGGAGACGTCGATCCTACGGGGCAATTGAGAATGAAGCAACGCTCTCGTCCCTATTGTAACAGATGCTTCCATAAAGAGAACAGACAATTTTCAATGAAACAAACCACTTTGAACAGCTTTTTCCTTCAGCACGCGCATCCATGGGTTTAATGAGCCTTTCAACAAAAGCCCGGCCAAAAGGGCGGCAACGGCAAACAAGAGAAGCCGCTTGACATCATGCTCAACATTTTCCCATACGATCCCGCCGACCGCCTCGCGCATGACATCAATGGCATAGGTAAACGGCAGCCAAGGGTTTAATTGCTGAAAGAACGGAGGAATCAGCTCAACGGGATACGTGCCTCCCGCTCCGGCAATTTGCAAGACGAGCAACACAATCGCCATCGCTTTTCCCACATTGCCGAACAAGGAAACAAGCGAAAAAACCACCGCCATAAAGACAAAGCTGCACAAAAGGCCGAACGCCATGAACCATCCCGGCTCACGGACGAAAATATTCGGCAAGATGAAAGCCGCTCCAGCTGTCACGACCATCGCCTGCAAAGCATTCAGCGTCCAAAAGGTCAACAGCCGTCCGGCATATCTTTCCCGCTCATTCGCTTCCGAAAACGAAGAAGGATCCGTCGACAAGACGGAAACAAGCAACAAACATCCTACCCATATGGCCAGCACCGTGTAAAATGGATTCATGCCCGAACCATAGTTCGGCAGCGGGAAAAGGCGGAACGTTTTGACGTCAACCGGGTGAGCTAAAAACGCCCCTTTCGCCCGAGGATCTTGTTTCAACAAGCGAATCAGTTCGTCGATGTTGGTTTCTCTTTTGATTTTCGATAGGAAGGCGGCCAGCTCGCGGACCTGGCGGGAAAGAAATGGATATTGAGCCTGTGCGGTCTTTAGCGCCTGTTGCGCGGCCGCTAAATCACGATCTGTGTTTGACAACCATTGCTCTGCCTCATTTAACGCTTGATCCATGCGAAGAAGCGTTTGTTTCGCTTGTCGCACCTGTTCCCCTGTTTGATTCCATTTTGCCCGCAGCATAGGCAGCAGCCGTTGGCGATATGCTTGATCAAGTTGCTGCGCCTGTGCGTCCAATAAGGCCATTTGTTCACGCAGGTGAGTGATCTTCTCTTCGACGCCTGTTGGATGTTGTTTCACTAGCGCCGCTGTTTCTTGAATAGACGCTAGCGTCTGCTCGATACGGCTGACTGTGCGCTGCACAGGTTGAAGCGAAGAGGAATCAATCGTCCCCTCCCATGTTCTCAACGTTCGGCGCAATTGCTGAACCAATGGGCTCGCGTCTGTTGCAGCCTGTTGGATGAGAGCCGCCCAACGCGCTTGCTTTTCCGGTGTATCGAGGGACTGTGGCGTCTGCTCTGCAAAGGAATGGAGCGCATGAACCGCCATTTCCACCGGCTTTTCCCATAAGTGCGATGAAGCATTGACTTGCATGAACAACTTCTCAACGCGGCCTGTCCATTCTAAACCGCGCCGCACCGTTGCTCTGGCAGCCGGCAGAAGCTCGCGGCCTGTACGAACTAGTGATCTTGCCTCTCCCACATCGCGATCTAGGGCTTTCAATTGTCGTTGAATCGTTGGCAATTCGTTTTCCAAACGAAACACGAACGCTTCAACGCGGCGAATGGTGGGAAGCTGCTGTTCGAGCGTCACTCCCGCTTGGTGGAACAAGGAAAACAATGCGGTATTGACCACCCTCACAAACTCATCGCTGACTCGCGCTGACAATGTACTTGCTCCGCGCTCCGTGATTTTGGGAGCGATGGCGTTCCGTTTGTCGTTTTCATAATAGTAAATAACCGCCCTTTTCGGACGTTTCTGCACTACAGTGGCTAATTTAGCCGAGAAATCAGCCGGAATGACGATCGTCGCAAAGTAGTCTCCCCTCCGAACGCCTTCCATTCCTTTTTTCCGCGTGACAAATCGCCATCCCAACTGGTGGTTGTTTTTTAAGGTCTTGACGATCTCATCGCCGGCGTGAAACCGGTGACCGGCGAGCTCCGCCCCGCGGTCTTCGTTCACGACGCCGACCGGTAAATCCTCTGTATGGGCATAAGGGTCAATCGAAGCCTCTACATTGATCCAAGCGTAAAGCGATGGAAGAACGCTCAGACCGAGAGCCAATATGGCTGCGGCCCAGTTGGTCGTGAGATGTTTCAAATCGTTCACATAAATGCGCCATGCCTGTTTCACTTTGATCCGCTTCCTTTCAAGTCGATCATGCTGTTGTTAGTATGAGCGGATCACGGAAAACTAAACCAACTTGGCCAGTCCTGTTGTTCATTTGCGGAAAAAAAGCCAAAGCGCCAAAAACAAACAGGCTATAGCAGCGAGGCGCGTCATGTCAAACGGAATGCGCTGTCCGCCGAATAACCCGAAGTGATCAATGATCGAACTCATCACGAGCTGTCCGGCGACCACGGCCATCAATGAATTGGCGACGCCGACTTTCGGAACGATCAGCACCATGACAAACACGTAAAAGGCGCCGAGAATGCCGCCCGTCAGCTGCCATTTCGGCACAGAAAACATGGCAAGCAATTCTCCCTTGCCTAAAAACAATTGCACTAAAAATAAGACGATCGTTCCGATTAAAAACGACACGAACGCCCCTTCCAACACACCAATCCGCTTGCCGAGGCCGCCGTTCACTCCTGCCTGTACGGAGACAGCCATCCCGGCCGTTAGAGCGAGCAGCATCCATACCCACTTCATCCGTCTCTCCCCCTCCCCTTTCGCTGTCCCGCTTTATCGAACATTGATCCGAGGCTTAGAAGACCGGCGATGGAACGAAACATCCCGCTCTCCAGCATGGTTTCCCAAATGAGGGAAAATTGTGGCATCAACTTCTCATTTCGCTGGCCTCCTGCGGGCTAGAAACGATCCTTTTTTCACTAACCTTCTAAACTTGGGGGTGCACGGCTGTTGACCCGTTTAAGCCACCTCTTGTTGACTTGAGCCAACCTGTCTGACGTTCACGCAACGGAAACAAGCACTTGTCCCCATATCGGTAAAGATATTTGACATAGCGGTGAAAAATCCTTCTTTTCACCAAAGGAGAAGAGAAGGGGGCAAACAAAAAAAAAAACGGACGAATCTTTCCTGTTAAGATCCGTCCGCATGTCCGTCAATTCAGGCCCAGCAACAAAGAGAGACCGTTCCGTTGACTTAGCGAGTCTCCGGCTCGTTTGCTGTTCCAGCAACGAACAGCCGCAGCGACCAAAAAGCAGCGAGCACGAGGGACAACGCGATCATCATGCGGCCGAGCGCGTTTTGTTGGCTGAGCAAGTAGCTGTTGCACACGCGCGCCGGTACAGCTAAATACAGCCAACCCATGACAACGAGCATCGAGATGACATTCGCATGAACAACGCCGCGGGCAATCGGATGAAGCCGCTTCCAGCTTAACGATAGCGGCATCCCTGTAAGCAGCGGCAGCATCATCCATTTGGCAAGCCGCATCAACGGCTCGTTCAACGAGGCGTCGACTGAACGCGGCAAGATCCAAAAGGAAAGGACGCTGATGGCCACCAACAATCCAGGCAAACCGTTTTCGTTCCAACGGCTTAGCAATTGGGCGAAACGGCGGGGCAACGCGAAACCAAACAGCCAGCCGGCTACCACCAGCAACGGGACTTGCCCGAGCATCACGCCAATCATCGATGATTCCATCCAACGCAACACCGGCGGCAACGCAAGGGCTGCCATGAGGAGAGCTCCGCCAACTGCATATCGTTTCCCGCTCACTGTTTCACCACCTCGGAGGATGCCTCTTTGGCCAGCAGGTGGTTCAGCTCGGCGCTGACCGCTTGCGGATGGTTGTAATCAAAAATGCGGACGAGCCGCCCCTTTTCGTCGAGCAAGTAAAACGCCGCATTATGTTCATACCCGCCTTTCCCGTCCGGGATCACAATGACGCCCATCACTTCTAATAACCGTTGCAGTTCCTGATCGTTCGACACGCGGGCCATGCGCCACGTAACGCCATCCGCCCCATAATGATGGGCATGATGCATCAACATCTCCGGGGTATCGTTTTGGCTGTCGAAACTAATACTTAAAAACGAAAGACGATGCCTATGCGGAGACTGGCGAATGGCATCATAAATGCGGCGCAAGTTCATCTCAACAACCGGGCACACATCGCCGCACCTTGTATATATAAAAGTGGCTAAAACCCATTGGCCGCGCTGATCTTGCCAAGAGAACGTGCGACCGTTTTGATCCTCCAACTGAACGGCCGGAAGTGGTTTTGGCTCTTGCAGGATGGCAAGGCGGCGGGCGGTTTCGCTTGTAAACGCCCGAAACCCGTCCGTCCCGTGCCAAAGAAGCCCAAAACCGAACACAAGCGCGAGAGCCACCGCTACGGTTTTACGCACGCGGCCCCACCTCGATATTTTGCTTTGCTTGAACGGTGATCACCGAAACGAAAAAGCGGTAAAGGAACACCGTGACAGCGGCGATAATGGCAACTGCAAACATCGCCCCCATGCGATCATACGGAATCCATTCCGGAACATGCACAGCCCACCGCCGCGGTGCGCTCACTTTTCCAGAAAACAGGAACGTGCCGCATAGACTGAGGAAGAAAATCGTATACACCCAGAAGCTAACCATATCCGCATAACCGATCTTTCGCCCGTTTCCACGAATGAAATAATACATAAAGCCGAATAACATTGAAACCGCACCGATTCCCATATACATATGGAAGTGTCCCGGCACCCATTTCGTGTTGTGCATGACGTGGTTGATGACGATGGTCGCATCCGCAATCGCCGGCATAACGCCTGCGACCCAGCCGAACATCGAAAGGAAGATGAAGCTTGACGCCATATCCCATTCAATGCCGGAACGATAAACGATCATTAACGCGCCAAAGGCGGTCACCACCAAAACCGGCAAACCATTCAAATAAGAAAACACTTGGCCGATAATCAACATCCATTTCGGCATGACAAAGTCCATCAACAAATGGTGCGGGTAAATGATAATCGTAAACAACGTCGACATGTTCCACGCGATAAGGAAAATTTTGTACGACTTCCATGGGCGGTTTGTATATTTTGGCAAAATTTCATATACGGCGATTACCCCCATGTAAATAACCGAATTGGCGAAAATATGCCCGAAGGCGTAAATCAAGTTTTTCGCCAGCAACGGATCCATTTCAATCGATGGTTGAAACAAATTGATTAAGCTCATGACTAAGACGCTTGCCCCGGCTGTTAAAGAAACGAGATTGACGATCGAAACCATCGTGCTCGCCACTACCGTAGGCGGCGGACCGTAACCTTTCACTTTTCCGAGAATTTGCGGCCATCCAAGGCCATGGCCAAGGCTTCCGTATTCGCGAATAATGGCTCGCGACGTATCAAGATAAAGAAGCAAAAAGCTGACACCAATCAGCAGCATGCCAATCAAGTACAGGCTCGCTCCTGTTTTCCCCCACATGCCGGCTGACATCGCCGGCAACGGGTACAAAAACGTCCATGCTCCAGCGAAACGGAAGACAAAAATACTGATGGCTGTCATCACCACCCCCGTTAAAAACAACACGAAATGGGTCACAAAAATCGGAAACGACAAACGGACGTACTGGCGCAAAAAGTACCACATAACCGCCGACGCAGCAAACGCAGCCGCTCCAACCATAAACGTGCCATGCGCGGTCATCATTTCATAAAATGTATCTTGTCCAAGCGGAATCATTTTTCCTTGCGCCAGCAGCATCAACAGCCCCAGCACCATCATGAGCAAAATCGCGATGCCGCTGACGAACATGTACAAGGCGGTCATCTTGCGAACGTTCGCTTCCATTATTTCCCCTCCCCTTCTTGGGCCGGCACGACGGTAATGGTCGCCGTCATCACATGGTGGCCGATGCCGCAATATTCTAAACAAAGCACTTGATATGTCCCGGGTTTCTCAAACGTGTAATAAATCGTATTTGTATACTTCGGCATGGCTTGCGTCTGGGCCAACAGTTCCATGTTTTCATCATAAATGCCGACTCCGTGATTGACATCTACGCTCGTCACTTGAAAGGCGATCGGCTCACCGACGCGAAATTCATTTCGGCTTAATACAAAACCAAATTGCCGCGCTTCCACTTGAACAACGGTCGGATCGGCAGCATGCGCTGGCCTTTCAAACGGCAAATCGCGCAGCGTATAAAACGTCGCTAGACCTATGGCTGCAATGACGACCAAAAACCATACATTTCGAATCCGGTATCCTTTTTTCTGAATTGGCTCATATTCGACGCGCTGGCCGGAATGAGCGACGACATACAAAAAAACAAGGATGACAAACAGGATGAGAACAACGGAAATAATCCACGCTGCCTGCTGGTACATAGCGATCCATTCCCCCTTTTCCCTCGTCAAGATAGTTTCACTATAGGGCATGGTAGCGTTTTCCCACAGTTAACTTCATCACAAAACAGACAATTTTTCTCACAATTTGGATTTTTTTGTCTGATGTGATAGAGTACACAGTTATGTGACAGCGGACTTGCTATAATGGGAGAAATGATGTTAGGGGGAATGGGGATGAAATCGTTGGCTTTTTGGACGCTATGTACGACATACGTTCTCATTGTATTCGGCGGGTATGTGGCGTCCTCGAATTCGGGGATGGGGTGCGGCCCTGACTGGCCGCTCTGCAACGGGATGCTCATCCCGATGTTGAAAGGAGCGACGCTGATCGAGTACGCCCATCGATTGATCGGCGCTTTGCTCGTGCTGTTGACCGGGGTGCTCTGCCTTCGCTTATGGCGTTCTTCCCGAAGCGGGACAGACCGTTTCATTTCAGCGGCCGCCGCTGTTTTGCTTGCGTTGCAAATTATGCTTGGAGCTCTCGTCGTTTGGTTTGATCTCCCACCTATCATTGTCACGATTCATTTCTTCATCGCGTTTCTCTTTTTAGGCTGCCTTCTTTGGATTTGGCGGAACGTCCATCGCTCTCCACAGATGCATCAACCAGTCGGCCAGACAACTATTGAAGCAGAGGCGAAGCGGCATATCCATGTTCTTTTGTTCTTATTGGCAGCTGCGTTACTGCTTGGCGCATACGTGAAACATCAACATTACGGTCTGGCATGCGGATGGCTGATATGCGGGGAACAAGCATGGCCATCGAGCGAAGCCCAAATGTGGCAAACCGCCCACCGAACCGCTGCTGCCACTACGGTGTTATATACCATTTGGACAGCGTTTGTTGCCCACAGGCGACGCTGGGGGCGCCCGCTGGAGCGGCGCCTTCTTTTGGCGGCAACGGTCGGGCTGTTGCAAGCGGTGATCGGGATAGTCACCGTTGCGACAGAAATTCATCTGTCCTGGGCGGTCATCCATTTGGCCGTCGGCACATGGCTGGCTTTGCTACTAGTCGAGCTGAAAATCTACTTACATAGGCCCGGTGTGACAAGATTATCTGCTCGCGGGAGGATGAGGAAATACACCCAAACGCCCGCCCGTTAGGCACCAAGCATTAATCGAGCAACGTGCGAAGCCACCCGCCGACAAAGGAAACAAGAACAACCAACCACGCCGGCCACTTCCAAACGGCAAGCAAAAGAAAGGCGACGAGGACAAACGCGAAATCGGCCGGCTCGTTCACCGCTTTTGTCCAAATCGGATCATACAGCGCCGCAAGTAACATCCCGACGACAGCGGCGTTAATGCCGGCAAGCGCCGCTTGGAAGCGTGGATGACGGCGAAGCCAGTGCCAAAACGGAAACGCGCCAAGAACGAGCAAAAAGGATGGAAGAAAAATGGCTGTGGTAGCCACTAGCGCTCCCTTCCAGCCCAACGCCGCCATTCCAATATACGCGGCAAACGTAAACAGCGGCCCAGGGACGGCTTGGGCGGCGCTGTAGCCGGCTAAAAACTGATTGGCGGTGACCCACCCTTGCGGCACCACTTCCGCCTCCAAGAGCGGCAACACCACATGACCGCCGCCAAACACGAGCGCCCCAGCGCGGTAAAAGCTATCAAACAGCGCCAAAAGCGGTGAGTGGATCCAAGTACGAATGAGCGGCAGCGCAACAAGCAACACAGCAAACAAGGAAAGCAACGTCAAACCGGTGGAACGACGAATGGAAGGCGGGATGCCTGCCGCAGACGAAGAAGGTGCGACATTTTTTCGCACTCCAACAGCGCCAATGCCCCCCGCTGCGGCGATGACGGCTACTTGGCTCCACGCGCCCGGCGCAAGAAGCACAGCGGCCGCCGCTGTGATGGCGACCGTTGCCTCGAGGCGGCTAGAGGCGAATTTGCGCGCCATCTCCCATACAGCTTGCGCCACGACCGCCACGGCCGCCAACAGCAAGCCGTGCATCCAGCCGGCGTCACCCCAAGAATGGTGTTGCAGCCAAACAGCAACCAGGCTGAGGGCGACCGCTGACGGCAGCGTAAAACCAAGCCAAGCTGCCAACGCCCCCCAAACGCCGGCGCGCATGAATCCGATGCCGATGCCGACTTGGCTGCTCGCTGGACCAGGGAGGAATTGGCATAAAGCGACCAAATCGACATACGTTTTCTCGTCAATCCATTTTTTTCGTTTGACGTACTCTTCGTAAAAATAGCCGAGATGAGCGACCGGACCACCAAATGACGTTAAACCGAGGAGAAGCGCTGTAATTGCGACCTCCCAGACGGAACCATATCGGTCTGCTGCTTGTTTCTTTGCAGCCATGGATCCCGCTCCTTTCGTTCACGAGAGTGTCATGCTACAATCATATCATCATGCACGAGAGGAGAGAATACCATGAACGTTCGAACGATGGCGACAAACGGTTTGATCGCCGCCGTGTATATCGCCGTGACGGCGTTCATCCAGCCGTTTGGCTTTACGAACATTCAGTTTCGCGTCTCAGAAATGTTAAACCACCTAGTCGTATTCCGCCGAACATACGCCGTGGGCATCGTGCTCGGCGTCTTTTTGGCCAATTTGTTTTTCTCGCCGATTGTCGCGTATGATCTTGTATTCGGCGTCGGCCAGTCGGTGCTGGCGCTTCTCATCACGATTGTTTCCATGCGTTATGTCGAGAACATTTGGGCGCGTATGGCGATCAATACGTTGTCGTTTACCGTGACCATGGCCATCATCGCCTTTGAACTAAAGCTCGCGCTCGGCTTTCCGTTTTGGCTCACATGGCTGACGACGGCCATTGGCGAGTTTGTTGTCATGGCGATCGGCGCACCGATCATGTATGCGGTTGGCCGCCGCTTGGCGCCGAAGATGTTCGATTCCGCCCATCGAAGCCGTTAGCAGCCCTCTTTCGCCTTAGGCAAGGGGTTCGCTTCATTCTAAAGGCGCATTCCCCGTACGCCCACACGGGAAGTTCTTGATCAATCGTACGGGCTTTCAACATCTATTTTGACTACGGCATCGAACAAACCGCCCATTCAATGATCAGCGACATCACAGCAAGCAAGATGACTCCCGCCGTCGTCATCTTCAGCGCCCTCCGCCATCTTGGCGATAGGTACCGCCCCGTCCGAAGAACAACAAGGCCGACTGCGATTCCGCCCACCCACATGCAAAGACCCACCGGGGTGACAAGCTGACGCCAATCGCTGATCCAATAGTAGATGACGAACGTCTGGCAGGCAAGCAGGATGCACACGATGATTCTCATCGTTCCCCCCCTATGCGTTTGAGGCGCCGATCTGTGGAAATGGGCAGCGATGAGTGTTTCACTGTTCTTGTCGATTCGAAGCTATGCCAGCAAATCCCGATGATGATGACGGCCAAGCCAACGAATGCCCATCCGTTCGGAAGCGGAGCGGACAAGAACAGCACTTCGCCGATAACGGCAAAAATCACTTCTCCGGATTGCGTCGCTTCAACAGCAGCCAGCTTCCGCTCATTTCCTTTCGCCCGGTCAGTGGCGATGAAAAAAAGCGTCGTCGCGATAACGCCCGAGCTGATAGCGACAATGAGCGACTGCGCCGTTTGCCCAGCCGAAGGAACTCCGGCTGTCGCCCATCCAATCAGCGCCACGACGAACCAAAACGGCAAGCTGGCGATCGTCATCCCGAATACGCGTTGAAACGCGTCAAGCCGTCCGGCACAATGCTCGATCATTTTTCGGTTGCCCAGCGGGTAAGCAAAGGCGGCGATGAGCACAGGAAAGATCCCCAACGCGATTTCTTCCCATGTGAGATGGCCTGCTTGCTGGAACTGAACGAGCACGACGCCGAGCAAAATAAAAAATGAAATGAAAAGCGCCTGTTTTTCAATCGGGCGGCGCACGGACACAGTTCCGTTTTGCGTTTCGATTTGTTCTGTAAACAGCGGGCTAAGCAGGACGCCGGCGACGATCGTGCACTGCCATGTGCCGGCTACAAGCCACCCTGGCCCGTACGCAGCGGCGTACGTGAGCGGCGCGTAAAACAGGCCGAAACCGACCGTCCCCCAGACGATCCATGTCCATGGATGGCGCTTCATGTCGCGCCAAACCGGACCGAGATTGCGGTGGGCAAGAAGAATGACAAACAACAGCGGAACCATAAAGAAAAAACGAAGTGACGAGCTCCACGTCCAACTCCCGCCAGCTAGCTCCATAGACCGGTTCAATATGAACGTAACGGCAAAAAAGAACGAGGCGGCAAGGCCGAGGGCCATTTCCCGCATGGTCGGTCTCTCCCCTCCTGTGATTAGATTCATCATGTGGCAGAGCAGTTTTATTTTATCGCATTATTGAAAATTTTTCTATTTGTTTTTTTTTGATTATTTAGAACATAGTTTTCTATGATAAGAAATGCACAATAAGAATTGATCAACCCGAAACAGTTCTGCCAGGCGGCAATCCTATCATTAACGAATCAAAAAACGTCATAATGCGAAAATGGAAAAGGCTGTCTGGAAAAAGTCGTGCGATGACCTTTTCAGACAGCCTCTCTATTGCTCCATCCATATACCGCTCCATCTACGGATCCTTGAGAAGATGCATACTTCAGGGCTCATGCAAAGAGCATTCCCATTGAAAGCCCGATGATAAGGTGCCTCTGCTTGTCAGTCTGCATGGTGTATTATTGTTTTATTAACTCAATGGGCACAATTTTTCCATTTTCCACCGCAGCCACGACGATTTCCGATTCAAATCCGCCATCGTCGCCGATGCTTGGGACGTTATACACTTTCTTTTCGTCTGGAATGTTTTTCAAGCCGTCGTTCATATGTTCGCGGATCGCTTGCGGGTCATCGACGGTGCCTGCGGCTTTCATCGCCTCGACGAAAGCGTAAAGCGCCAAATAGTTGTAAGCGGCTTCCGATCCCGGATCTTCATTGAACTTTGCCCGATAGTTTTTCACAAACTCTGGAACCGCGGGTTGATCCGACTCGACAAGCGGCATGACGCCGATCGAACCTTCAAGCATGTCATANGAGGCAACTCGCAAAAAATTGCCGAAAATAAGCGGCTTCCGATCCCGGATCTTCATTGAACTTTGCCCGATAGTTTTTCACAAACTCTGGAACCGCGGGTTGATCCGACTCGACAAGCGGCATGACGCCGATCGAACCTTCAAGCATGTCATAAGAGCCCGTCACCCGTTTCATCTCATCGAGTTTCGCCTGATCCATAATGATAAAGCCGCCTTTAAAACCAAGTTCGCGCGCTTGTTTCGCCACTTTTGCCGTCGGTTCCGACGGTCCACCGATAAACAAGACATCCGGCTTTTCTTTCAATGCATTCGTCACGATCGTAAAGAAGTCGGTGTCTTTCGTAAAATCAATCGATGATTTGTAGACAACTTTTCCTCCTTGTTTTTCCCAATACGGCAACAGTTTTTCTGTCCAGTCTTTCCCGTATTGCGTCGCCGTCGGCAAGGCGGCCAGTTTCCTGCCGAAATGCTTCATGGCATAATCGGTAAACGTCGGGATGTAGCCGTCATAGCGCGGCGGAATGCGCACGGTCAGCTTATTGCCCGTTTGTGTAATTTTCGGCTCACTCGTATACGCCGCGATGATGAAATTGTCCGTTTGGTTGAACACTTGCAGCGCCATGACGCCACCGCTGTGCGGCGTGAAAATGATCGGCGTATGATGCTCTTGCACAAGGCGTTTGGCGTTCGCTGCCGTTTCGTTTGGCAAATATTTGTCATCTAATGGGACGAGGTTAATTTTGTATTTCTTTCCTTTCACCTCAAAGCCGCCGCTGTTGTTGATTTCCTCGGCCGCCATTTTCAAGCCGTTTAACGTCCGTTGGCCATAATAGGCGGCCGGGCCGCTCAGCGGGCCGCTGTAGCCGATGTTGACCGTGCCCGTTTCACCGCTGCCTCCTCCGCTATTGTTTCCGCCGTTGGCGTTATTGCTGCTTGGCGAATTGTTGCACGCCGCAAGCATCAACATCATGATGGCCGCGATTATAGCGGCGATTGACCATTTTCTTTTTTTCATTCTACTCCCCCCTATTGATGATCTATTATTTTGAATATTTAGATAATATTTAGCACACCCGTTATTCACCCCCTTTCAGTGCCATCTCCTCTCCTTGCTTTCGCTGATGGACAAGGATGAGGCCTATCATGCACCAATGTACGCTTTGCGGACATCGTCGTTGGCGAGCAGCTCCTCCGCCGTTCCCGAGGCAACGATCGTTCCATTTTCAAACACATAGCCTCGATGGGCGATCGACAACGCCGCATGAGCGTTTTGTTCCGCCAACAAAATCGTTGTTCCTCCCTCATTGATTTGCTTAATCGTCGCAAACATTTGCTCGACAATCAACGGGGCGAGTCCGATTGACGGCTCATCAAGCAAGAGCACCGCAGGACGTGACATTAAGGCGCGTCCGATGGCGAGCATTTGCTGCTGGCCGCCGCTTAACGACCCGGCTGGCGCGTTTTGCTTGTCGCGCAAAATCGGAAACAGTTCGTATACATGTTCAATCGAGCGGCGGATGCCTTCTTTGTCCTTCCGATGGACGTAAGCGCCCATCAGCAAATTTTCGTATACACTCATGCGCGGAAACAGTTTGCGCCCTTCCGCGCATTGCACGACGCCGCGCCCGACGATGCGGTCAGGAGGCAGCGAATCAATGCGCTCGCCATCGAGGCGGATTTCCCCCCGCACTGGTTTGTGCAGCCCGCTGATCGTGCGAAACAATGTGCTTTTCCCGGCCCCGTTGGCGCCAAGCAAAACGGCGATCTCCCCTCGCTTGACGGAAAACGTCACATCGCGAATGGCCGTAAAACTCCCGTAGCGGACGGATACGTTCGCAACTTCAAGCAATGGCGCTCCCTCCTAAATACGCTTGAATGACCGCCTCGTTGTTTCGCACTTCCTCGGGCGTTCCTTCAGCGATTTTTTCTCCGTAGTTTAACACCATAATGCGGTCGGCAATTTTCATGATCATCGACATTTTGTGCTCAATCAGGCAAACAGTCAGGCCGCCTTCTATCATTTTGACGATCAACTCCTCAAGCCCTTCCGTTTCATCCGGGTTGATGCCGGCTGCCGGTTCATCAAGCAGCACGAGCTCCGGATCGGTCGCCAAGGCAAGCGCGAACGCCGCCCGCTTTTTCTGCTCCTGCGACAAGTTGGCCACCATCCGATCCGCCACATGGGTTAGACCGACAAAGTCGAGCACTTCCATCGCTTTTTCTTTGCATGCCTGTTCCTCGCGGCGGTGCCGTTTCGTGCGCAAAATGGCATCAAATAAGTTGGATGACGTGCGGAGACGATGGCCGATGATGACGTTGTCGATCACCGTCGCCTGTTCAAACAAGTGAGTCGTTTGAAACGTGCGGGCGATGCCGAGCTTCGCCCGTTCGTTTGCCGGCAGGCGGGTAATATCGCGCCCTTTGAACGTAATCGTCCCTGACGTCGGCCGGTACAAGCCGCTGATTAAATTGAAAAACGTCGATTTGCCGGCTCCGTTTGGGCCGATGATGGCGTTGATCTTCCCTTGCTCGACGGAAAAGGTGACATCGTTGACCGCCAGAAGCCCGCCAAACCGCTTCGTCAACCGTTCAACGTGCAAAAGCATCGTTATCCCTCCTCTGCGTGCCGCTCGCCTCGTCCTTGGCTCGAGACGGCCAGTTCCGCAGCAACTCGGTTCGCTTCTGGATCGAGACGGCGCGCTTCTTCACGCTTTGCTTTCAAACGGATGACCCCCCCGGCAATGCCGTGTGGGTAAAAGATGATGAGCAACGTCAGCACCGGACCGAAAATCAACATCCGGTAATCTTGCAAAAACTGCAATTGTTGGGACAGAAACGTAATCAGCAACGTCCCGACGACCGGACCGGCGAGCGTGCCAATCCCACCGACAAGCAAATACGTTAAAAAGTCGAACATGACGCTGACGTACGCAATGTCCGGGCCAAGAAAGCGGATGAACGATGCGTACAGCGCTCCGGCAAGCGATGTAAAAAAGACCGAGAGAACAAACGAGGCGAGTTTGTTTTTCATCGTCGAGATGCCAAGCGTCAACGCGAGCTCCTCACTGTTGCGAATGGCGATGTACGTCCGTCCGGTCAACGAATAGACAAGGCGGTACATGGTGAAGATGACCGCAACCAAGAAGCATAACACCAAATAATATTGGGCGACGGGCGTTTGAAACGAGAGCGGACCGATGTCAGCCGGCGCCGGGATGCCGATAAACCCGCGCACTCCGCCGGTTAAACTGTCCCATTTGTCAATGATCAAATAGATAATATAGCCCACACAAAGCGTATAAATGGCGAAAAAGTGCTCTTTCGTCCGCAGCGCAACAAGCCCGATGACGGCCCCAAGCAACGTGGTGAACAAACAAGCAAGCACGAAAGCCAACCAAAACGGCACGCCGGCTTTCACCGTCAAAATGCCAAGCGCATACGCGCCAATCGCAAAAAACCCGGCGTGGGCAAGCGACAAATAACCAGTATAGCCAGCAAATAAATTCAGCCCGTAAACAGCGATCATCCAAATGAAGGAGATCGTCATCATGTGCAAGTAATAGCTGTTGGTGACAAGCAACGGAAAGGCAAGCGCCAGCGCCGCAAGAACGGCGATCCATAAGCGCCGGTTGGCGAATACAGCCATCAATGTCCCTCCTTGGCAAACAGTCCGTTCGGTTTGACCGTTAAAATGATGACGAGGATGGCAAAAGCGATAATGTCTTTGTAGTCGTTCGACACATACGTCGCTCCCAAGCTTTCGCTGAATCCCAAAATATAGCCGCCGACAATGGCGCCTGGAATGCTTCCCATGCCGCCGAGAATGATGATGACAAACGCTTTCAAGATGACAAGATGGCCCATGCCGGGAAACACGAGGTTGATCGGCGAAGCGAGCGACGCGGCGAGCGCTGCCAAACTGCCGGAAAGGAAAAACGTCAGCATGGCGACTTTATTCGTGTTAATGCCGACCAAATTCGCCCCTTCGCGGTTTTGCGCCATCGCGATGATGGAAGCCCCGATGAACGTCTTTTTCAAGAAGAGGTAAAGCAAGATCATGATGATGACAGCGGATGCGATGATGAGGATGCGTTGAACCGTCAAGGTCAAGCCGAAAATGCTGACAACGTCGCCGTATGGGGTTGGCATCGTCTGGTAGTCCGCCCCCCAGACGAACTGGGCGAATGCCTCCAAATTTTCGGCATCCTTTTGAATGGGAAAAC
>NZ_AYSF01000060.1:0-23243 GCF_000498995.1 Geobacillus thermopakistaniensis | reverse complement strand
GAATCGGCTTCCATGGCGGCGAGCACATCTTTTGTCTGGTAAGCGAGCGATTCCAAGGTGGCCCGGATGAAATGCTCTTTCGTTGTGCCGCGCGTGAGGCCAAACACCGCCCCGCGCACCTCGCTGTCCCAATACGGCGTGCCAAGCCCGACGAACGCCGGTACGACATACACCCCGTCGGTCGACTCGACTTTTTCGGCGTACGCTTCGCTGTCAGCCGCCGTTTTGATCATCCGCAAGCCGTCGCGCAGCCATTGAATGGCCGAACCGGCGACGAAAATGCTGCCTTCAAGGGCGTATTCAACCTTGCCGTCAATTCCCCAGGCGATCGTCGTGAGCAGCCCGTGTTTCGATTGCACCGCTTTTTCCCCCGTATTCATCAGCATAAAGCAGCCGGTGCCGTACGTATTTTTCGCCATCCCTTCCGTAAAGCACGCCTGGCCGAACAAAGCCGCCTGCTGGTCGCCCGCGGCTCCCGCGATCGGCACCTCCACGCCGAAGAAATGATGCGGAACCGTTTTCGCGTATACTTCCGAGGACGGGCGCACCTCAGGAAGCATCGCCTTTGGCACGTTTAAAATCGCAAGCAGCTCGTCATCCCACTCGAGCGTATGAATGTTAAACATTAATGTGCGCGACGCGTTCGAGTAATCGGTTACATGGGCGCGGCCGCCGGACAGCTTCCAAATGAGCCACGTATCAATCGTGCCAAAGAGCAGCTCTCCTCGCTCCGCCCGTTCGCGCGCCCCCTCGACATGGTCCAAAATCCATTTCACTTTTGTCCCGGAAAAATAGGCGTCAATAAGCAAGCCGGTTTTTTCGCGGAATAGCGGGTCATACCCTTTCGCTTTCAGTTCATCGCAAATGCCGGCCGTCTGCCGCGACTGCCAGACGATGGCGTTGTAAATCGGGTTGCCGGTGTCTTTCTCCCACACAACCGTCGTTTCCCGCTGGTTCGTAATGCCGATCGCCGCCACTTGTTCCGGCTTCACTTGCGCCTCGGACAAGACGCTGGCAATGACCGCAAGCACCGATCCCCAAATTTCATTGGCGTTGTGCTCGACCCAGCCGGGCTGCGGAAAATATTGCGTAAACTCTTTTTGCGCCATATGGACGATTTCGCCCTTTTGATTGAACAAAATCGCGCGCGAACTCGTTGTGCCTTGGTCGATGGCTAAAATGTATTGATTCATGACATTCTTCCCCCTTCACCTTTATTTGCTTACAAACCCGGTACGCCAACTAGAGAGAACGGCGGCTTGCGGCGCTGGTTGTTTTTCCTTTTGCCATCTTCGCCGCCGCCAAAACGACTGCGGTTGCCGCCAGCACTCCCCATAATGCGCCTGTCGGTTTTCCCAAGAAAACGGCTTTATAGACCAAACTGCCTAACGCGCCGCCAAGCAGCGGTCCGACGATCGGCACCCACGCATACGCCCAATTCGATGACCCTTTCCCTGGGATTGGCAACAAAAAGTGGGCTAAGCGAGGTCCAAAGTCTCGGGCCGGATTAATGGCGTATCCCGTCGTACCGCCGAGCGACAGTCCAATCGCCACGATCAAAAAACCAACGATAAATGGATTGAGCCCATCAGCGAATTTGTTGGCGCCAATGGCCAAGATGGCCAAAACCAACACAAACGTTCCGATGATCTCGCTAAGCAAGTTGGCAGCCGTATTCGGCACTGCCGGACCCGTCGCAAACACGCCAAGCTTGACACCCGGGTCGTCTGTTTCCTTCCAATGCGGCCAATAGTGGAGATAGACGACGGCAGCCCCAACCATAGCGCCAAGTACTTGTGCCAACACATAGCCAGGGACATCTTTCCATGGAAAATCACCGCTTATGGCCAATGCCACTGTCAGCGCTGGATTGAGATGGGCGCCGCTATACCGGCCGACAGCGTATACGGCCACGGCCACCGCCAGCCCCCACCCCATCGTAATGACAATCCAGCCCGAATTGGCCGCATATGATTTCTTTAAATTGACCCCGGCGCACACACCAGCGCCGAAAATGATGAGCAGTGCCGTGCCGATGAATTCCCCTAAAAATGGCGACATTTGTTCTCTTCCCCCTTTTCATTCGTGATTTCCTCTGCTATTTCCTGCTTGGGCGGCCCCTCCGGAGGGTTAGCCGTTGGGTGGAAAAACAAAAACCCACACACTTCCCCGCTAAGCAACGAGGAATATGTGTGGGTCTCCGCTTCTCCACCACAACGTTATTAACTTGCTTTTAGCATATCATCCGTTGAAAACGCTGTCAACCTATTTCTTCGGCAAAATTTGCACGTAATCGAAGTCGAGCGTATCGACCGCGTCTTCGATATGAAGGCGGGTGATGAACCGGTACGACCGGCCCGGGCGCGATGGCGGCAAGGTTTCCGGAATCGTGTAGGAAAACGGGATTTCCTTTTTCTCGCTCGGCTTGATCCAAAACGCTCCGGCCGCCGGAATGACGGCGACAATGGCATCCAGTTCCTTGCCGTTTTCGATTGTTTTTTGCACGAGCTCCACATCGAGCCGCTCGATCCTTTGTTCCACCGTTCCGCCGTAAATGTGGACGATCCCTTGAATCATTTCCCCCTGGCGCCATAACGATTTATTTAAGATCAAGTCGACGTGCGCCGACCCGACTCCGACTCTTGACATCATTTTGCGCAATAACACCGTAGTCACCTCTTTGTCTCTCTTGTCATATCATCATACGAAAAAACGAAGCCGCTTGTTTCAACGCGAGCCAAAAAATAAACAGACGATGCTGGCGCGGCACGTCTGCCCCTGGGAGAAACAGGGACGAATGCGGCTTGTTTTGTTACCGCTTACATTCGAGATTACCGCATTCGCCTTCCGCTGTCAATTGGTTATTCGTACACATTTTCGTTTTCGATAATGTAATCGATTCGAATAACCGGGACGTCCTGTTGCTCGACTTCCGCGACAATCAAGCCGACGCGGTCATTATAGATGCAAAACATATCCAGCCCTTTGCGAAACGCCGACTCTCCGTACGAAAGAACCATGTGGTAAATTTTATTGTCGCTGAAATAGCGGCGGCTGACCCGGCTCCCTAACCGGACGATCACTTCTTTTCCCGCGATTTTTCCGCGGTACATCCGCTCTCCCCCTTTTTGTCGTTCCTATTCCAATGTATGGGCGTTGTGGCCCGCTCATGACTATTTTCTCCCCCAGCGGCCCGTTTTCCTTTTCAACGCATTGTTTTTCGGGCCGGCAAACAATTTTTTCGGAAATTTCCTTTCTTTTGCTTGACGCGGCCACCCGCGGTAGTGTATAGTAAAGTCATCATATAACAGAATATATTTCAGGCATTCAACATGAAGGTGCATCTTGGATGGCTGTGAAGTATATTTTGTTATTTGATAAAAATCTTGAGGTTAGCCGAACAGGCTAAAGGTATTAGGAGGAATTCAGTATTATGCAACGTGGTAAAGTAAAATGGTTTAACAACGAAAAAGGCTACGGTTTCATCGAAGTGGAAGGCGGTTCCGACGTATTCGTCCACTTCACGGCGATCCAAGGTGAAGGGTTCAAAACGTTAGAAGAAGGCCAAGAAGTTTCGTTTGAAATCGTCCAAGGAAACCGCGGACCGCAAGCAGCGAACGTTGTCAAATTATAAGACTTCGTTGACATAGACGAGAGAACGGGAGCGGAACGAGAGGCACCCTGCTTAAGCAGGGTGCCTTTTTCATTGCGATTTGCATAGATTCAACCAAGCGGCGAACAATAAAAAAAGGGAGGTGTTCATATGGCCAGACGCGATGCCGACGTACATACGGGATACAACGACTTAAAGCAAGTGGAAATGTTCGTCGAGACGGCGGAGAAAATGGTCGGCCAGGCGACGATGCAGCTCGATCCCGAGATGCTTCGCCATGCCGAACAAGCGGTGAAAAACGCCCGCGACCAACTTGCACGCGCCCGCCAAGAAGCAACGGGCGTCGACGGTGATTTTCTCGCCCGTTGCGAACAAACATTGGCCCGCGCCGAACACCAGCTTCGCGAGGCGCGGCAATAAGGCAAGCAAGATGGAGCTTCGCTGTGCGAAGCTCTTTTGGCTTATATCCCCACTTGCTAAAGAAAACGAAGCAAACTGGCATTCTTTTGAGAAAACAGGCGAAAAAACCTGCTTTGCTGGCACAAGAAGTTATCTGATCTGCCTGTCAGCGGTGAAACGCCGTTCCATCGCTTGTCTCTTCAGTGCGCAAGAAGAAAACAGAGCGCCCCCCGCTTTCTGATCCGCCATTATCGACGCGGACGCGGCGGCGCTGATAGAAGCATCTCCCCGTACTGCCGCATTTGTTCCCCGACCGTGCATTGCTGGATGCAAAACGATTGGGCGTACGTTTTGCCGTACTCTTTCCGGAACGTGCTTTTTAAAAAGCAGCCATCGCAGTACGTTTCCTCCAGCCAAGCGATTTGGTCCAATATTTCTTTGCGTCGGTTCCGCTTCTTTCCCATACGACCTTACCCTTTCCCTGTCAATTCCGTTCGGCTTGTGATGATCTGCCCTTCAAGCGCCTGGCGGGCGAGCGAATCCGCCTCTTTATTTTGTTTGCGCGAAATCGGCTCGTACGCCGGTTCGATGTGAAGCTCGCGCATTTTCGCTTCAATGCGGTCAAGCCAGATGTTGAAATCGTCCTCAAAACACGGCCAATCGCCGGACAGCTGCTTTAACACGACGTGGGAGTCGCCGCGGAACGTCACCGGCAAATGATGGACGCCAAGCTCCTCAAGCAGCTGCATGACAAACCAAAATGCCGCATACTCCGCCTCATTATTGGATTTGATTTCGCCGAGCCGGCGGTTGGCGCGCAGCCGGTAGCGATGGTCGTTTTGCTTATAGTATACGACCGCGCCGGCGCCGCCTTGGAACGTCTCATGGTCAAAGCCGCCGTCGAAATACACAACGATCTCATGCGGCTCGCCGGCGATCTCCTCAAGCAGCTTTTGCAGCTCTTTTTTTGACCACACCGTGCCGTTTCGATCGACGAACTCCACTGTTTTCGTCCGCCCGGTTTTTTCAAAATCATCCGCCAAAGCGAGCGCCTTTTTGGCATCGACCCAATCGGAGACAAGAAACGCCTCTTGTTTTTTCGGCGTGATATACGTCCAGTGGATTTGTACGTCCAACGCATTGTCACCCTTCCGCGTGGCGATGATCGGAGCTGGTTTTTATTTTACCACACTTGCGCCCTTGTTCATTACCTAATATTATGCGCAATTTCTTCTTGTATCAACCATTTTGCCGCAGGCGCCCATCTTTTTTCCAAAATATCTATCTTTTTCGGCCTACTTGTGGTACACTAGCGGCTAGCACCCAAAATGAGATGGGGCGCAAGCATATGAAGAGGGAGGATTCGAATTGAAGCGTCAAACCATAGCCGATCTGAGTCTGCTAATGGTGACGTTCGTCTGGGGGGCGACGTTCGTCGTCGTCCAAAATGCCATTTCGTTTTTGGAGCCGTTGTCGTTTAACGCCGTTCGCTTCAGTTTGGCCGGCTTGTTGCTTCTCGCTTGGATCGCTGCCGCTTCCCGCCCACTCTTCGGCCAGTTGTCATGGCGAGTCATCGGCGCTGGGGCGTGGATGGGGCTATGGCTGTTTTGCGGCTACGCATTCCAAACGGTCGGGCTGTTGTACACCACTTCCTCGAAAGCTGGCTTTATTACTGGACTGAGCGTTGTGCTCGTTCCATTGTTTTCCTTTTTGATTTTAAAGCAAAAACCGTCTGTGAATGCGGCCATCGGAGCAACACTTGCTGCGTTTGGCCTGTATTGGCTGACGGGGGGAGCGGAGCTGTCGTTCAATCAGGGCGATTTCTTTGTCTTGCTCTGTGCTGTTTCCTTTGCCATGCACATTATCGTCACCGGCCTCTATTCCTCTCGGTATTCAACGATGTTGTTGACGATGGTGCAAATTTTCACCGTCGCCGCGCTCTGTTTCGTCTTTGCCTTTTGGTTTGAAGATGCCGACGACATGTGGAATATAGCGGTGCTCCGCCGTCCGGAAGTATGGGGGGCGCTCGCTGTGACATCGTTGTTGGCGACGACCGCGGCGTTTCTCATCCAAACGGCGGTGCAAAAATATACGACTCCCGCCCATGTCGCGCTGATTTTCGCCATGGAGCCGGTGTTCGCCGCTTTGACCGCCTACCTTTGGGCTGGAGAGCGGCTGTCGCCATCGGCCTGGCTTGGCGGCGCTGCGATTTTGGCCGGCATGATTTTCGCCGAACTGCCAAGCATGCGCCTCTGGGGCAGACGGTGGCGGGAAAAGCGGAACATCCCATCGTAGCGACAGAAGCTGTCCTGCATGAAAAGCGGGACAGCTCTTTTCCTAACTCCAGGTGTTGGGCCGCCCATCATTCCAATGCTGTGGACGCTCCACCCGCCTCACCGCCTAAACCATTCGTTTGCGGCGTCGGCACGCCCAATACGAAAGAGCACCGGTCGCCATGCCCAAGAGCGCCCCGCCGACGACTTCGATCGGCTCGTGCCCGAGCCGGGCGCGCAGCTGCCGCTGTCGTTTGTGATAAACGGTTTGTTTTGGATCTCCTTCTAACTTTTTTACTTCCTCGGCAAGCTCGTTCAGGCGAAGGGCGAGTTCGCCCGCTTGGCGCCGCACCCCTTGCGCATCGTACATGACGATCAGTCCAAACAACGCGGCCAAGGCAAAATCGATCGTGCGCACGCCTCGCTCGAGGGCGATAAATGTCGCTAAGGCGGAAACACCGGCAGAGTGGGAGCTTGGCATTCCGCCGGTTTCGAAAAAGAGCCGCCAGTCCCATCGGCCAGTCTCCAACTGCTTGATCGGGATTTTCAAAAACTGGGCGAGCGCGATTGTCGCGAGCGCCGTCTTCAGCCCCTTGTTCATCACGCTTTCCTCCTTTGCTTATATTTTGACCAAGGGTGGCCATACTATCCGTAAAGAGCGGAGGTGAGAGCAATGACCAAAAACGGCGGCCGAAACCGCGGCACGAAGGCGCCGGGCGTCAACCCGCAAGGCTTTGGCCAAGACGGAACGTTCACCCCGGATCCAAAAAGCAAGCTTGAGAACGCAGCGAAAAAGCTCAACACAAAATAAAAGCAGGCTTCCCGATATGGGAGCCTGCTTTTTGTCGTTATTGTTTCACTTTCGCCAATTTTTCGCGCAACACCATTTGCAAAATGCCGCCGTGGCGATAGTAGTCGATTTCGACTTCGCTGTCAAAGCGGACGATGACCTCAAATTCTTTCTTCTCACCCGTATCCGGGTTCGTCGCCGTCACTTTGACGAGATCGCGCGGTTTGACGTTTTCATCGATGTGAATGTCGAACACTTCTTTACCCGTCAAGCCGAGCGTCTCCGCATTTTCGCCTTCTTTAAATTGCAGCGGCAGGACGCCCATCAAAACGAGGTTCGAGCGGTGGATGCGCTCAAAGCTTTCGGCGATGACCGTTTTAATGCCGAGCAAGAACGTCCCTTTCGCCGCCCAGTCGCGCGAGCTGCCCATGCCGTAGTCTTTGCCGGCGATGACGACAAGCCCAGTGCCGTCTTGTTTGTATCTCATGCACGCATCGTACATCGACATCACTTCGCCGGTCGGCCAGTACGTCGTATAGCCGCCTTCCGTGCCCGGCGCGATTTGGTTGCGGATGCGGATGTTGGCGAACGTGCCGCGCATCATCACTTCATGGTTGCCGCGCCGCGAACCGTACGAGTTGAAATCTTTCGGCTCGACGCCTTTCGAGATCAAATATTGGCCTGCCGGCGTGTTTTTGCCGATCGACCCAGCTGGCGAAATATGGTCAGTCGTGACCGAATCACCGAACTTGCCGACGACGCGCAAGCCGGTGAGAGGTTCAACTTTGCGCACTTCCGGCGACAAGCCTTCAAAGAACGGCGGATTTTGAATGTACGTCGAGTTTTCATCCCATTGGTACAGCGGCTCATCCGTCGTTTCGATGGCGTTCCAGCGCGGATTGCCGTCGAACACGCGCTCATATTCTTTGCGGAACAGTTCCGGATCGACCGCTTGCTTGACGACATTCTTCACTTCTTCCATCGACGGCCAAATGTCGCGGAAATAGACGTCGTTGCCGTCTTTGTCTTTGCCAATCGGCTCGTTAAGCAAGTCAATGTCGACCGTGCCGGCGAGCGCATAGGCGACAACAAGCGGCGGCGATGCCAAATAGTTGCCTTTGACAAGCGGGTGGATGCGGCCTTCAAAGTTCCGGTTGCCGGACAGGACGCTTGTCACGAGCAGATCGCTTTCCGCGAGCGCTTTTTCGAGCTCCGGCGCAAGCGGACCTGAGTTGCCGATGCATGTCGTGCAGCCGTAGCCGACAATGTTGAAACCGAGCTGTTCAAGATACGGAAGCAGCCCCGAGTCACGCAAGTAGCCGGTGACGACTTTCGAGCCCGGCGCGAGCGACGTTTTCACGTATTTCGGCACTTGCAAGCCTTTTTCGACCGCTTTTTTCGCCACTAAACCAGCGGCGACAAGCACGTACGGGTTCGACGTGTTCGTACAGCTTGTGATCGCCGCGATGACGACAGCGCCCGTTTTTAATTTCACTTGTTCGCCGTTCAGCTCGACCGTAATTTCCCGCTCCAAGTCCGCTTCCGTCAAGCCAAAGCCTTGGTTGCCTTGCGGCGCTTTCACCGCGTCGCGGAACGACTGTTTCATTTTCGAGAGCGGGATCAAGTCTTGCGGCCGTTTCGGGCCAGACAAGTTCGTTTCAATTTCCGACAAGTTGATTTCCACAACATCCGTAAACACCGGCTCCGGTGCATCCGGCGTGTAGAACAAACCGTTCGCTTTGCAATACGCTTCGACGACTTGAACGTGATGTTCGTCGCGGCCGGTCAAGCGCAAATAGTCAAGCGCTTCAGCGTCGACCGGGAAGAAGCCGCACGTTGCCCCGTATTCCGGCGCCATGTTGGCAATCGTCGCCCGGTCGGCAAGCGGCAAAGTCGCCACTCCTGGTCCGAAAAATTCAACGAATTTGCCGACGACGCCTTTTTTCCGGAGCACTTGCGTCACCTTAAGCGCCAAGTCGGTGGCCGTCGCTCCGTCCGGCAGCTTGCCTGTCAGGCGGACGCCGATGACTTCCGGCACCGGGAAGTACGACGGTTGGCCGAGCATGCCGGCTTCCGCTTCAATGCCGCCGACCCCCCAACCGAGGACGCCGAGGCCGTTGATCATCGTCGTATGCGAGTCCGTGCCGACAAGCGTATCCGGGAACGCTTCGTACTCGCCGTTCTCCCCTTCGACCGCGTGAACGACGCTTGCCAAATATTCCAAGTTCACTTGGTGGACGATCCCCGTTGCCGGCGGAACGGCACGATAGTTGTTAAACGCTTTTTGCGCCCATTTCAAAAACTTGTACCGTTCGGCGTTCCGTTTGAATTCCAAATCCATGTTGTACTCCAGCGCATCGTCTGACCCGTAGCGGTCGACTTGCACCGAGTGGTCGATGACGAGATCGACCGGAATTTCCGGGTTGATTTCGTACGGATCGCCGCCCAAATCGGCCATCGCTTTGCGCATCGAAGCCAAATCGACGACAGCCGGCACGCCGGTGAAGTCTTGCAAAATGACGCGCGACGGCTTAAACGGCACGTCGATGTCTTTCATTTCCGGCGTTCCCCATTTCGCCAAGTTTTCGACGTGCTCTTTCGTGATGACGCGGCCGTCGACTTGGCGGAGCACCGATTCAAGCAATACTTTGATCGAGTACGGCAGGCGGCTCACCTGGCCGATGCCCGCTTCTTCAAGCGCTTGCAAACGGTAATAATTGTATTTTTTACCGTTGACTTCGAATGAAGAGCGGGCGTTGAACACATCTTGTTTCGCCATATGTATAACCCCCTTCACTTCACAATAATACTATACTATTTTTTCGCACAAAAGTCGAAAAAATAGCATGAATTCTCCCAATCCCCATAAAGTTCGGCACGACTTTATCTTATTATAGAACAGCACAAGTTGTAAATAATGATTTCCAATGTCTCGCCATATTACTTCCTTACCGCGGCAAAAGAGGAATAAGGCGCCCGTTTCGTCGCAAACTAGAAGCGGAGGTGAAACGAATGGCAAAGCGAAAAGCAAACCACGTGATCCCTGGCATGAACGCCGCCAAAGCGCAAGGAATGGGGGCCGGCTACAACGAAGAGTTTTCCAATGAACCACTGACAGAAGCACAGCGCCAAAACAACAAAAAACGAAAAAAGAACCAATAGCGTGGCGGCCATTCCGCCATCCCGGACTGCCATAGCATGAAAAAAGGGAATGTCCGCCGCCGGCATTCCCTTACTCGTTTTCATTGACTTCGTCAACGATCGCCTGCAAATCGCTGCGGAATTTTTCGAGCTGCACGCGCTGCGTTTCCGAGGCAACTTCGAGCGCGTTTTCAATTTGGGCGAACGCCTCGTTTACTTCTTGCCGAAGATGGGCCAGCTGGTGGCCGTAGTCGGCTTGATCACGCACCAAGTGATCGTGCCATTCTTTCGCTTCCATCGTCGCCTTTTGCGCTGCTTGAAACGCCTCTTGCTTCGTTTTATGGTAAACCATGGCTCGTCCCTCCTTCGCAGTCATTGCGGTCGTTCACTACTTATCGTTTCAAACCGGGCGCAAATTATGCGCCGAATAAGCGAAAGCACAACGCCGCATGCTAACGGACAAAGGAGGGACAACAAATGACGAACAAAAACGACGGCAAAGATATGCGCAAAAACGCCCCAAAAGGCGACAATCCTGGGCAGCCGGAGCCGCTTGACGGTTCGAAAAAAGTGAAGAACCGCAATCACACGCGGCAAAAGCACAACACAAGCCACGATATGTGACGCAAACAAGCGGAGTTTTCCTTCTCCGTTCAGCCGAGACCGGCGGCAGCCGGGAGGGCTGAACGGCTGGCGCCCTTATGTTCACATAATAAAATTATTGTAAAATCAACAAAGCGGGCGGTCGCTAGAACAGCCCGTTGCCGCCCGCCTTGGGTTCATTCCCGTTGAAGCGAATCATCCTCACCCGGTCAACAAGCCGGCCGACGACAATTATGATTCGGTTGTTTGCCGCTTGAGCGCTTCATACAGCTCCACGAATTCAGCGGCTAAATCCTTGACCGTGATCGCCGTCATTAAATGATCTTGGGCATGCACCATCAGAAGCGTCACCACCGGCTGCCCGCCGCTATGCACAAAACAAAAGAACGAGGCCTTATTCGACCCCGTTCATCTCGTGAAGACATGGTGCCCGATGCGAATCGTCACCGGACGCGACAACATCCATTTGTCTTTGGTGATTTTCGGATTGTAGAAATAAAGCGAGCCGCGGCGATCGTTTGGGAATAAGGCTAGCGCCTTGTCGACCGCCTCGTAATCCTGCTTGGTCGGCTGAATGCGGGTCAATTTCCCCGTTTTGGCTGGCACAAACGCATAGCCGGATTTCGTTTTTTGATAAATGACGCCGCGCACCGTCTTTGGAAACTCCGGATGCTTTGTGCGGTTTAAAATCACAAGCGCCACTTCCACCTTGCCGGCAAACGGCTCGCTCGAACCGGTCTCCGCTTGCACAAGCTGGGCGAGCAGCTTCCGGTCAGCGGCGCTTAATGAGATCGATTTCTTCTTTGCCGGCGCCGAAGCCGATCGTTTCGCCGCAGCCGGCACTTTCAGCCTTTCTCCGGCATAAATGGCATCGCTTTTTAAGTGATTTAACAACTTTAACGAAGCAACCGTAGTATGATATTGTTTGGCGATCTTCGACAACGTATCCCCTTTTTTCACTTGATAGTATGTATACGAGCCAGCCGCTTCCGCCGACAGCCCATGAGAGCTTAACGCCATACAGCAAATGATCGTGAGCGCTGCAATCGTCTTTTTCACTTTCACTCTGCGCATCCCCCTCATCGTTGCCTTTTGGCTTTTTTTCTTTGTTTACTAGATTAGCAGGCAAAGAAGGGAACGTCACTGTATATCTTTTCCATACAAAGCGGCCGGCGGCTTTCAATCCATTGGCGCTGTAAGGTGGGACAAGCTTTTTTACAGTTGCATTACAGTTGCGTTACGCTTCGTAACAAGCCGCTGTTTGAAACTTGCCAAACAGCAAGCTTTTCGACATAATAGTAGACGAATCTTGCCTATGGCAAAAACAGTTGATCATCATGTTGGGGTGGGGATCGTGCTGACCGGATGGTTTCTTTGGTTTATTTTGCTTTGGGTCGTCTTTTTGCTTGTCATGATGTCGATCGGCGGCTTTTTCATGTTCCGCAAGTTTTTGAAGCGGCTGCCGAAAGAAGATGGGAAATCGGAGCTCGACTGGCAGGAATATTACATTGAACAGACGCGTCATCTATGGGGGGAAGAAGAAAAAGCGCTGCTTGAGGAATTGGTTCGCCCTGTGCCGGAATTGTTCCGCGACGTCGCGCGGCAAAAGATCGCCGGCAAAATCGGCGAGCTTGCGCTCAAGGAACAGGCGCCGCGCATCACACGCGACTTGCTGATCCGCGGCTATATCATCGCAACCCCCAAGCGCGACCATAAGTTTTTGATCCGGACATTGCAGGCGAAGAACATCGATCTCGCCCCTTATAAACATTTATTGGAAAGCCGCTGACGTTCCGCCTTTCGTCTAAGGCTGACCGGCGGCTTTCGTCTGTTTCAGCATGGAAAAAGCGGCCCAAACAAGCAGCTTTTTAGGCCGGGACCGACGACTTCAGCTCCGTCTGCGGGACAATTCCAGGGAAGCGAAGTGAAGCGGCTTGGCGCAACAAAAAAGGGAGCTGTCCATCAGCGGGACAGCTCTTTATGTCAGCACTGGCGGTTTCAGCTGCGCCGCCAGCTTTCTATACGAAACGTACATTGCAATCCGCCATGGGACGATCATCGAAAACGCGAGCAAATAAAACATGCCGCTTAACTGGCGGTAGTCGATCGTTCGTCCTAAATACGTTTTCAAGCCAAGACGAATGACAATCAACCCGAGCAAAATCCAAATAAAGGATTTTGAGCGTTTCAAATAAATATCGCTGCCGCGGATTTCAAATTTTGACGTTTTAATGAGAAACAGCGAGAAAAACAGGCCGAGAATGACCGCTTCGATGAGCTCCCCGCGCGTAACGCGAAAGACCGGATCGATGAACATCAGCGCCCCGGTGCTCATAAACAGCGGCGGCAAAATAATTTTTTTGGCATTCGTCGGCTTTTCCGACGCCTTCATGCGCACAAAAAAGATGAAAAACGCCATCACAACGGCGATGAGCGATGTAATGAACGCCAAAGCCATCACCTTCTTCCGACAAAATTCACGGACAACGCTATTATAGCAAAAACCGCTCCGCTTGCCTACCGCCCTCTCCAGCCGCCCCCGCCTTCGCCAAACATCGCGCTCGCTTCATCCCTCTCGCTTGCCAAGAGGAACGCAGTCAGCTGTTTTCCAGCGGTCATAAGCCGGCGCCTTCCTATGCCGTACGAAGCCAAAGCCCGCTTACAAAAGACGGGCAATCGCCTCGAGCACGCGGGTTTCTTCAAACGGCTTGACGATGAAGTCAGCCGCTCCGGCTTCAATGGCCTCAACGACCATACGCTGCTGCCCGAGCGCCGAGCAGATGATGATTTTCGCCCCGGGATCGATCTCCTTAATCGCCCGCACCGCTTCAATCCCATTCATGACCGGCATCGTAATGTCCATGATGACAAGATCGGGGCGCAGCCGGCGATACAGCTCGACCGCCTCTTTGCCGTTTTCCGCCTCACCGGCTACGGTGTGATCCGTTTTTTCCAGTATGCGCGCCAGCGTTACCCGCATAAACTTCGCATCGTCAGCAATTAAAATGGCAGCCATCTTTCCATCGCCCTCTCCTCAACGATATTCCTCCAACAACAGCCGCACAAAGGGCGGCTCCATCGCCGCTAAAAACCAGTAAATCCGCCAAACAAGCTTGTCGTATAAGCAATCAGCTTTGTCATCCAGTCAAAGTACAAAACGACGCCCATCGCCACCATGACATAGCCGCCCGCCTTCATGATGGATGCGCTATGGCGGCGGATCCATTGCAGCTTGCCGATAAAAAACGACAACATGAAAAACGGAACGGCAAATCCAAGCGTATAAGCAAGCATATACATCATTCCTGAGCCCGGGTTGGTGGCGGCTAGAGCGACAACCGCCACCAAAATCGGCCCCATGCACGGCGTCCAACCGGCGGCAAACGCCATGCCGATCAGCACGGAGCCGACATATCCCGATGGCCGTTCACGAAACGAAATGCGCCGATCTTTCAGCAAAAACGCCGGCTTCCACAGCCCGGCGACGACGAGGCCAAGAGCGACGATCACGACCGCGCCGATTTGCCGGATCGCATCTTGATAATCAACAAACAGCCTTCCAAGAAGCGAGGTGCCAAAGCCAAGCGAGATAAAAATGAGCGAGAAGCCGAGCAAAAAGCAAAGCGTATGCCATAAGCTGCGGCGGTTCAGCATCGCGTTTTCCTCTTTCAACTCGCTGACCGACACGCCGGTGATATACGATAAAAACGCCGGATAAAGCGGCAAGCAGCACGGGGAAATAAACGACAAAAACCCGGCGCCGAACGCTAAAAATAGATTGAGATCATTCATTGGTGAACCAGCCCCTGCTTTTTTACTTTTTATTTTAGCAGAATTCCTTCTTCCCGTAACACGTTTCTCATTGTTCCTGGTCAATTTTTCTATTTTCCATTTTTGCGTTCACTGATAAAATAGTATAAAGCACCATACACAATACTTCAAGCAAAGGACGGTCGATTCGTGCCGAAATGCAAATTGTTGACCTTGATTGAACAAAAGCGGATGGAGCTTGTCGACACGGTGGCCAAAACGGGGTTAAACTCGGCGGCGGCCATGAAAATCAGCAAAGAACTTGACACGTTGCTCAATGCCTATCAACGCGAACAAACCAAGCGGCGAAAGCAAAGCGCCTCCCGCTAGGCGGGACATGGCGCTTTCTTCTTTTTGTTCCAAGCAGGGGCGGCAAAACGCCGCCATTTACGCATGGACGTCGACGAGGCCGTTTTGCAGCAAGTACATTTGGTAGTAAAGCCCTTTTTGCGCCAGCAGTTGCTGATGCGTACCGCGCTCGATGATTTCGCCGCGGTGGAGGACGAAAATTTGATCAGCGTCTTGAATCGTTGATAGACGGTGGGCGATGGCGATCGTCGTCCGCCCTTTCCGCATGCGCATGAGCGCATCTTGAATCGCTTCCTCTGTTTCGGTGTCAATATGGGCGGTCGCCTCATCGAGCACCAAAATTTTCGGATCAGCAGCGATCGTGCGAGCAAAGGAAAGAAGCTGGCGCTGACCGCTTGATAACGTCGCCCCGCGCTCGGCGAGCACATGGTCGTAGCCGCCGGGCAATTGCTCAATAAACGCATCGGCCTGCACGAGCCGAGCGGCCTCCTTAATGGCTTCGTCGTCCAGTTCCTGATTATACATGCGAATGTTCTCTTTGACCGTCCCGTAAAACAAAAACGGATCTTGCAAGACAAGGCCGAGGCGGCGGCGCAGCTCGGCGCGCGAGTAATCGCGGATCGACCGGCCGTCAAGCAAAATATCGCCGCGGTCAAACTCATAAAAGCGCATGAGCAAGTTGATGATCGAACTTTTGCCGCTGCCGGTATGGCCGACAAACGCGACCGTCTGACCTGGACGGATGACAAACGACAGCCGTTTCAGCACATCCCGTTTGCCGTCGTAGGAAAAGCTGACATCCCGAAATTCGATTTCCCCGCGCTCGATCACATGCGGCGACCAATTTGGATTGGCCGGCGCCTCTTCTTGATGATCAAGAAGGGCAAACACGCGAGAGGCGGAAACGATCGCCTGCTGGTAAAGAGACAGGCGCATCATCATTTGCGTCACCGGTTCGAAAAAGCGCTCCAAATAGTTGACAAACGCATACAGCACGCCGATCTCAACTGGGCCATCAAGCGCCGTGATGCCAAAAAAGCTGAGCACAACCATGATCGACAACATATACACCACATCGATCGCCGGTCGAAGCAGCAGTCCATCAAGGTGGATGTTTTTCATCCCCGCCTTGTAATGCGCTTCATTGACGGCGGCAAACTCTTGATATAAACGGCGCTGCTGGCGGAACGCTTGAATGACGGCCATTCCTTGCAGCGATTCGTTCAATTTGGCGTTCAGTTCGCTCAGCCGTTCGCGCATCTCTTGATAAAACACTGAGCTGTAGCGGCGGTATGTGTGCATGATGAACGCGATCGCCGGGAGGATGAACAGGCAAAACAACGCAAGCTTAGCATCAAGCGAAAACATGGCGACAAACACGCCGATGACAAACAAGCCGTTTTGCACAAAGGCCGCTAGGACGCTGATGAACATGTCCTTGATCGCTTCTGTATCGTTCGTCACCCGCGAAACGATGCTTCCGCCCGGCGTCCGGTCAAAATAGCTCATCCCGAGCCGGTGCACTTTCGCAAACACATCCATCCGCAGCGCTTGAATGACGTACAAAGCGAGCCGCTGAAACTCGACAAGCTGGAAGTAGGAAATGATCGTTTTCAAGACGAGCACGCCGAGATAGGCGGCGGCCAGCGCCGCCACCGGTCCAAAAGCGAGGCGGCCCGGCACCAAATAGTCATCAATGAACACTTTCACCAAATACGGGCCGGAAAGCTCCCCGGCCGTTGCCAACAGAAGAAGCGCAAACGCAAGCGCAGTTTCTTTTTTGTATCTTCCCATATAAGCGAGCAGCCGCCATAAGACGCGCCGCTGCTCTTTTGTTGTCAACCATCGGTCGTTCATCCACTTCCCCCTATCTTACAAACAACTTGTATTTTCAGGCTTTTCGCTCCGCTCGTTTTTGGCGAGAGCTCGAACGTTCAGACCTGTTGTTACTCCGCAAGCGCCTCAAGCTGCTGGCGTCGGTGCATGTCACGATACCAGCCGCCTTCTGCCATCAGCTGCTCGTGCGTTCCGGCCTGCACAATTCGCCCCCCGTCAAGGACGAGAATCCAATCGGCATGCTCAACCGCGCTTAAACGGTGAGCGGCGATGATCGTCGTTTTTCCGCGCCGCTCCTGTTTGAGCGCCGCTAAAATCCGCGCCTCGGTCTTCGCATCCACGGCCGACAACGCGTCATCAAAAATGAGCACTTCCGGGTCAATGAGAAGCGCCCGGGCGATTGACAGTTTTCGGCCAAGTTTTGTTCGATGGGGANGGTGAGCGGCGATGATCGTCGTTTTTCCGCGCCGCTCCTGTTTGAGCGCCGCTAAAATCCGCGCCTCGGTCTTCGCATCCACGGCCGACAACGCGTCATCAAAAATGAGCACTTCCGGGTCAATGAGAAGCGCCCGGGCGATTGACAGCCGCTGTTTTTGCCCACCGGATAGGGAAACGCCGCGCTCTCCGATGACCGTCTCATACCCGTCGGGAAACTGCAAAATGTCATCATGAATGTCGGCCAGCCGCGCCGCCCGTACGACCTCGTCCTCTCCGGCTTCCGGCTTGGCAAAGGCGATGTTGTCGCGGATGGAGGCAGAAAACAAGAAATGGTCTTGCGGCACGTAGCCGATCGCCGAACGGAGCGCGAAAAGCGTATAATCGCGGATGTCGCGGCCGCCGAAGCGAATCTCGCCGTCATAGCCGTCAAACTCGCGCAGCAGCAGGCGAAGCAACGTCGTTTTTCCCGCCCCCGTTTTGCCGACGACGCCAAGCGTCGCCCCACGCTTGAGCTGAAAACGAATGCCCCGAAGCGCCGGCTTCGCCTCGCCCGGATAGGCAAATTGACGAACATCATACTCAATGTCGCCTTGCGGAGCGATGTGAAGGGCATCCGGACGTTCGTTGATTTCATCTTGTTCAGCCAACAGCGCCCGCACCCGGTCGTACGAAGCACGCCCTCGCTCAACAATGTTAAACAGCCAGCCGAACGCCAACATCGGCCAAATAAGCAGGCCAAGGTAGGTCGTAAACGACACAAGCTCGCCGATCGTCAATTCGCCCGCCAAAACCATTTGGCTGCCAAACGCCACAGCGAGAAAAAATGACAGCCCAACAAGCAGCCCGATCGTCGGATCAAACAAGGCGTCAATTTTGGCGACGGCAACGTTTTTCGCCACGACGTCTTCCGATTGACGGCGAAACGCCTCGACATCGTGTTCCTCATAGCCGAACGCCTTGATGACGCGGATGCCGTTGACGCTTTCCTGCACCTTGTCGTTCAGCGACGAAAACGCCGCTTGCGCCGTTAAAAACCGACGATGGAGCATCGTCCCATAGCGGCTCGTCGCCGCCGCCATCACGGGCATCGGCAATAGGCTGATGAGCGTCAGCTTCCAGCTGATCGAAAACGCCATCGTTGCCAACACAAACCCGCCAAGCGTCACCGAGTCAACAAGCGTCAAAATGCCGCTTCCGGCCGTCTGCTGAATCGCTTGCAAATCGTTGGTCGCATGGGCCATTAAATCGCCGATCCGCTTCCGCTGGTAAAACGACGGCGACATGTTCGTAAAATGCTGATACAGCTCGTTGCGCAGCTGGCGGGCAAGCTTGACCGCCGAACCGAAAATGAAAATGCGCCAAGCGTAGCGGAGCCCGTAAAGCGCCGCCGCAACGGCGGCGAGGACGGCGATCCAGCGGATGAGCACTTCTTTTGTCATCGTGCCGTTTTTCACATGATCGACCAACAAGCCGATCACTTTCGGCGGGACTGTCTCCAAAAACGCCACGATGACAAGCACGAAAATGCCGGTGATATACGCCTTCTTTTCTTGACGGAAAAACCAAAACAAATCGCGAAACACGCGCATAAGGCCCGCCCTCCTTTCATTTGGCTGACGAACAATCGCCATATTATTGTAACAAAACTAGAAAAATTTTGAAAGAACATTTTGGCAAAATAAAAAGACACTCTCGATCGAGTGTCCGTTTCGCTTATTTCAGTTGATTGTTCATCATTTTCATCATCTGATTGATTTTCTTCTGCGACGGAGTCATGCCCATTTGCATCATCATCATGCGAATCATTTGTTCATTGATCGGCGGGTTTTTCTTCAAATAATTGATCATCGTTTTGCGGGCGACGAAAAATCCGATCGCCACCCCGGCGATGAGCGCCAGCACGCCAACGAGAATCGTACCCCACATAACAGCGATTTTCCTCCTTCTTGTTGTCTCCCTAACAGTGTACTAAACGATGCGTCATTAGACAATATTTCGCGACAAAAATCTTTTCATTACGCAAATTTTCTTCCTTGCCGAGGCGCAGACAGCCAGTAGTAATCGACAAAATCGGCGTCGACCGCCAAAAACGTCGGCGAAAGCCGAGCGAGCGCCCGCCCGATGTCCGCGGCAAGCGGCGCGCTGTCAGCGACAAGAAGCAAGCGGCGCTTTTGCACGACAAGCAACGCTTCCTCGCCGGCGTCGTTTTGCAAAACAAACATATTGCGCTCCAAATTTTTGCCGACGCGGCCGGCAAAATATTGCTTTAAGCCAAGTTCCAGGCGCGAAAATGACAGCCGTTCGGTGATAAATTCGACTTGCTTGCGGCAAATCGCCTTCAGCGGCGCTTTCGCGTATTGATGCTCACGAAGCAGTTCGACAATTTTTTCTGCCCGATGGCGGTAATGCGACGCCACATCGTCATTCAACAAATAAATCCAATAGCGGACCATGCCCCATCCCCCATTTCTGTTCATCTATTTTCTATTATAGAAAAGGAAAGGGGAAAAATATGTCTATTAACGGCAAGTTTTTTCACTAACATTGTCGATTTTTGTTTGCGGTGGCCATGCGGCCGCAAACAGGCCAACACGTCATGAACAAGCCTTTGCCCTCGATTCAACCCCGAAAATACTTGACCAAGGCGCAGCCATCTTTCACAAAAACAAGCTGCCCCTGCAACAACGCAAGGGCAGCTTTCCCGGTTACTTGCCGAGCAGCGCTTTTGTGCGGCGGACGACGTTGTCAACCGTAAAGCCATACTCGGCCATGATTTTCTCTCCCGGAGCGGAAGCACCGAATCGGTCGATGGCCAAAATGTCGCCCTCGGCGCCGACGTAGCGCTCCCAACCGAGCGACGCGCCCATTTCAATGGCGAGCCGCTTCGTCACGGCCGGCGGAAGCACTTCATCGCGGTACGATTTTGGCTGCGCTTCGAAGCGGTCCCACGATGGCATGCTGATGACGGAGACATGGATGCCCTCAGCGGCGAGCGCTTCTTGCGCTTTGACGGCCAGACCGACTTCCGAGCCAGTCGCCAACAACAGCGCCTCCGGAGCGCCGTTTTTCGCCGGTGAAACGACGTACGCACCTTTTTTCACGCCTTCATACGCCAACTCAGCTGTTGCCGCCAACGTCGGCACATCTTGACGCGTCAAGACGAGCGCAGTCGGCTTGTCCGTCGATTCGAGCGCCAGCCGCCATGCTGCCGCCGTTTCGTTTGCGTCAGCCGGACGGATGACCGACAAGTTCGGCATCGCCCGAAGCGAAGCGAGATGTTCGATCGGCTCGTGCGTCGGCCCGTCTTCGCCGACGGCGATGCTGTCGTGCGTCAAGACGTAGATGACCGGCAAGCCCATCAGCGCCGCCAAGCGGATCGCCGGACGCAAATAGTCAGAGAACACGAAGAACGTGCCTCCGAACACTTTCAACCCGCCGTGAAGCGCCATGCCGTTCAGCGCCGCCCCCATGGCAAACTCGCGCACGCCAAACCAAATGTTGCGCCCTTCGTAGCTGTCCGGCAAGAAGTTGCCGCCGCCTTTGATGAGCGTTTTATTCGAGCTTGCCAAATCCGCCGAACCGCCAAACAATTGCGGCACCGCTTTGGCGATGGCGTTGATCACTTCCCCGGACGATGAGCGGGTCGCCAGGCTTTTGCCCGCTTCATACACCGGCAGCGCCGCCTCCCAGCCATCCGGAAGCTTCCCTTCAATCGCCCGCTTCAGCTCGGCGGCCAGCTCCGGATGCGCCCGTTCGTACGCGGCGAACTGTTCGTTCCATTCCGCTTCTTTTTTCGCACCGGCCTCTTGCACCGTTTCTCGGAAATGGGCATATACTTCTTCCGGTACATAAAAATCTTCAGCAAACGTCCAGCGGTACGCTTCCTTCGTCAGCTTCGCTTCTTGGGCGCCGAGCGGAGCGCCGTGGACGCCGGACGTGCCCGCTTTATTTGGCGCGCCGTAGCCAATCGTCGTTTTTACTTCAATGAGCGTCGGCCGGCTGAGGTCCGCCCGCGCCTCCTCGAGCGCTTTGGCGATTTCTTCAATATTGTTGCCGTCCTCAACGCGCAAATATTGCCAGCCGTACGCTTGGAAACGTTGGGCGACGTTTTCCGAGAACGACAGGTTGAGCTCCCCGTCCAGCGAAATGTCGTTCGAGTCATACAGGACGATCAGACGGCCGAGCTTCAAGTGGCCGGCGAGTGACGCAGCTTCGCTCGCCACTCCTTCCATCAAATCGCCGTCGCCGCAAATGGCGTACGTATAATGATTGATGATCTCAAACCCGTCGCGGTTGTATGTAGCAGCCAAATGCCGTTCCGCCATGGCCATGCCGACCGCCATCGCAATCCCTTGGCCGAGCGGGCCGGTCGTCGCTTCCACGCCCGGCGTATGGCCGTATTCCGGATGGCCCGGCGTTTTGCTTCCCCATTGACGGAATTGTTTCAAATCATCCATCGATACGTCGTAGCCGCTTAAATGAAGCAAGCTGTACAATAACATCGACCCGTGCCCGGCTGACAAGACAAACCGGTCGCGGTTGAACCAGTTTGGATTCGCCGGGTTATGATTCATAAATTTCGTCCAAAGCGTGTACGCCATCGGCGCCGCGCCCATCGGCATGCCCGGGTGCCCGGATTTCGCTTTTTCGATCGCGTCAATCGACAGCGTTCGAATGGTGGTAATCGCCAACTCCTCGATTGAATGCGCCATCGTCTTCCTCCCTTTCATCAACATGGTGTCATTTACTATCATATAGAAAATCAGATTCCTTGTACAACGTTTATTTCCTCCTTCGGGACAAACGAGACGCCGTCTGTTTTTTCGCGGCTTAATGGAAGCGCCGCCGCTGGCTTTCCTTTAATTTTTTCGGCGTCACGTCGTTGCCGTTCGGGTCAATGACGGTCACTGTATGGAGCATATCGGTCATCGCCTTGCGGAACGCTTGAATGTACTCACGGCGCAGCTTCGCTTGCTCGAAAGCCTCTTCGGCCGACAAGCCGGCCGTTTTCGCTTTTTTCGCCAGTTCATTGATGCGGGCTAATTTATGTTTGGCAAGCATTGATCATCTTCTCCTATCTGCCATATTCTCACTCTGTTTTATCTTATCTGATCAACCGGGAAGATGGCAACGATGGCATCTTGGTTTCCTTTGCCCGCTCGCCGCTTTAGGGCCAGGCGCAGTACACGATCAACGCCGCCTTTGTTGCTCGTCCATATATTCCTGGTAACGCCGATGGACGGTCGCCTTGGACACCTCGTAGCCGAAGCTTCGCATCGTCGCGGCGATATCGGCAAACGTCAGTCCGCGCTCGCGCAAGCGGACGATCTCCTCAACCGGCAGATCGATTCGATCGCGCCCGGCGTTTTCGCCCCGGCGCCTTAGGTTCCGCTCCGGTCGGTAGCCGCTGGCGATGGCTCGCTGCATGCCACGCTTAATTTTGGCGTTATGTATTTTTCTTTGGTACTCCTCGACAATAGCGATGATGGATAACACCATCTCATCGGCCTCCGACAGCGGCATCTCCCCGCGGTGGCTGGCGCTGTATATTTTCACCCCTTGCTTTTTCAAGCAATGCAGCACCGCCATGCGCGCATGGCCACGCCCAAGCCGCGTTTCATCTTGAATGAGCAGCACATCGACCTCGCCTTCCTCGCAAAGCGAAAGCAGCTCCAACACGCCGTCGCGGTCGGCTTCATAACCGCTCGCCTGCTCGGCGATCACTTTCACGACTTCAAATCCACACTCGGCCGCCAGCTGCTCGAGCTCATCTCGTTGCCTCGCGAGCGACGTTTCCTGTTCAGCTTTGTCCGTGCTGACGCGGCAGTAAATGACCGCCCTCATGGCCAATCCCTTCTTTCCATCACTGATTGACGGCCACCGAGCCGCCCTGCTTTGATTTTAACACAGGAATGACAATTTGTTCACCGGCGGCAAGACGCGGGCTCGGCAAATGGTTGACATCGACGACCCAGCGGATGAACTCATCAGGCGGCATATGGTGTTTTCGGCGCTATTTTGTCGTCGGCGG
>NZ_AYSF01000059.1:0-20180 GCF_000498995.1 Geobacillus thermopakistaniensis | reverse complement strand
ATTGGAAATCCGGGATGGCCGCTGCTTTGTTTGAGTATGCCCAAATTTATGGAAGGCGTATGTATAATTTTGGATAATCAACACTCGTGGAAATGTGTCATACGAAATACTTTGGTGAAAAGCTTATAGAAGCGGTTAAAAATGGCCAGGTAAGTGAAGAAACAATTAACAAGGCTGCGTTGCGCATTGTCAGAACATTGCTTGCATTCACAGAAGCAGACAGTAAAGAGTACAGTAAAGACTTAATTGGTTGCAAGGAACATATTAATTTGGCCTTGGAAGCAGCAGAAAAATCAATGACTCTGCTGAAGAATGATCAAAATGTTTTACCGTTTTCGAAAGAGAAGACAAAACGTATCGCTGTTATCGGAAAACTTGGAAACCAGGAAAATATAGGCGATCACGGATCGAGCAGAGTATTTCCAGAGTATGTTGTAACACCTCTGGAAGGGATAAAAAGAATCGCGGTGAATAGTGAAGTGATTTTTAATGATGGACAGGATTTGCTTAAGGCAAAAGAACTGGCAAAAACAGTTGATGCTGTTATATTTGTTGTGGGGTACAATCACGACGATGAAGGTGAGTTTATCGAGAATGCCGATGATACGAATACCTCCCAAATAATTGGCGAGGGTCACAGGTTTGCTGCTGGCGGAGACCGAAAGGGTTCGTTGGGGCTTAAGCGTGATGAGATAAAACTTATCAAGGAAGTTGGACCTTTAAACAAAAATTCAGTCGTTGTTTTAATTGGTGGAAGTATGATTATGATTGAGGAATGGAAAAATGATGTTTCCGCGATATTAATGGCATATTATCCTGGCATGGAAGGCGGAACTGCAATTGCAAAAACACTATTTGGCGATGTAAATCCTGGAGGCAAATTGCCCTTTGTTATTCCAGCTCATGAAAGTGATTTGCCACAAACTGATTGGGAGGCAACAGAAATAACATACGAATATTATCATGGGTATGCAAAGTTGGAAAAGGAAGGAAAATCCCCTTCATTACCTTTCGGTTTTGGCTTATCTTATACTACATTTAGTATATCAAATGCAAGGTTTGAGGTCCGGAACAATCAAATTATTGCGTCCTGTGAGGTTGAAAACACGGGAAACCGTGAAGGTGATGAAGTAGTTCAAATGTATATAGGGTTTAGTCAGTCCAAGGTTGACCGGCCAGTTAAGGTATTGCGCGGATTTGAACGGGTATCACTTAAACCGGGAGAGAAGAAGGTAGTGAGTATTGCATGTCCAATCGAGAAAATCAAATGGTTTAACCCGGATACAAATAAGTGGGAGCTAGAAATGATGGATTATGAAGTTTATATCGGAAATAGCAGCGATAGCAAAGATTTAATCGCAGGAAAGGTAAGTATAGGCAGTCATGTAAATAGCTAAGGAGCTCACGGACCACTTTAATATCAAAAAGGAACATTTCTAGAGGGAGGATCGCAATGTTGGAACATTTACAAAGTACAACAACATTGCATAACGGTGTAAAAATGCCTTGGTTAGGGTTAGGAGTGTTTCAAGTAAAAGACGGAGAAGAGGTTGTAAATGCTGTAAAAGCAGCTCTTGAAGTCGGTTATCGGAGTATTGATACAGCTGCGATTTACGGAAATGAACAGGGAGTAGGAAAAGCTATTGCGGAGTCAGGTATTCCTCGTGATGAATTATTTATTACAACGAAAGTTTGGAATGCGGACCATGGCTATGAATCTACATTAGCTGCTTTTGATGAAAGCATAAAAAAACTGGGATTAGACTATTTAGACTTGTATTTAATTCATTGGCCGTTACCCTCTCGGGGAAAATATGTTGAAACATGGAGAGCGCTTGAGAAACTTTATAAGGATGGGCTTGTTCGCGCCATTGGTGTGAGCAATTTTAAGATTCATCATCTAGAAGAAATTATGGCAAACTGTGAAATTAAACCGATGGTCAATCAAGTAGAGTACCATCCACGGTTTAACCAAAAGGAGCTACATGATTTTTGTAAAAGTCATGGTATACAGCTTGAAGCGTGGTCACCGTTAATGCAAGGAAGACTTCTTGACGATCCCGTGTTAGTTGAAATTGCAAATAAATACAATAAATCAGCCGCACAGGTCATCATCCGCTGGGATTTACAAACCGGGGTAGTCACCATTCCAAAATCTGTGAAACCTCACCGTATTGCAGAAAATGCGGATGTCTTTGATTTTGAGCTTTCGCAGGAAGATATGGATAAAATAAATGCTCTTAATCAGAACAAACGTATGTTTGCAGATCCTGATGAATTCGACAAAGTATAAATAAGAGTATAGAAAATGACAAAGGAAACGCCCACGAGCAAGTTTTGCTTGCTACTTAAGGATGAAAATGACGATTTACAAACAATGATTTTTATACAAATATGATGTTCAAATTTTTAGAGGATATCTTCGCCGGACAGAATAAAAGAAATTCTCTATTGTTTAGAAGGGGGGCGACGATTGTGTCAACTGTTAGGTACCCTTATATTGAGTGTAAAGTTAACCCATACCGAGACAATGTTCAAGGAAAGGCCAACGAGCCGATATGCGTCGCCGGGCTGCTCGACCGTGCGAAACAAATTTTAGGCCCTGAACTAAAAGGGGTGCAACCAGACTGGACGCTGGAGGAAATTTATGACCGGCTGCACCACAATGCCCCGAGAATTGCGATTATTGGCGGGTCGCCTGACCATCCGGCCCACATTATGGATTTTCAAACGATCGCCCGGGCGGCGATTCGCATTTGGCAAAATGGCGGTGTGCCGTTTCAATTTTCGACACCGGTGATGTGCGACGGGACGGCGCAAAGCAACCAAGGCATGAGCTATTCGCTGCAAAGCCGCAACGCCGTGGCGCAAATGATTGTAAACCAGCTGGAAGCGCACAGCTACCACGGGGCGTTTGTCATTCAAGGGTGTGACAAGCAGCCGCTTGGCGTAGTCAGCGCGTTGGCCCATCTTGACCGCGTCCGCCGCGAGCGGGGGGAGCCGCCTTTCTTCGCGACATTTGCGCCAGCCCATGTATTAAAAGGCGGGACGATTCCGCCTAAGTTGTATGCCGAGCTCGAGGAAGTCGCCCGGCGGGCGGAACTTGCCGGGGAAGAAGACATTGCCTATGACTTGCGGGATGCGCTCGCGTATATTTTGCAGTGCTCTTCCAACACGGCGTTTCAAGGGGTGCTCGAACGGGCGAGAGGAAAAGGGCTCATCACGAAAGAGCAGCACGAAGACTATGAAAAACGGTTGGCGGTGGCGACCTGCGACAGCCAAGGCGGAGTGTGCGCCTTTAACGGAACCGGCAACAGCTCCCGGCATTTGATCGCCGGATTGGGATTGATTCATCCCGCCTTGGAATTGCTCGCCGCCCCGCCGACGCAGGAGCAAATAAATATGGCGTTGGACAGCCTCGCCCATTTAATGAATGATCCGGTGTATGGAGTGGCCAATATTATGGCGGCCAATATCAAAAACGCGATTCGCATCCACAGCGCCACCGGCGGATCGACGAACATTATGATGCATATTGTGGCGGCTATGCTTTATGGGGGCTATCAGTTCGACCTGTGGGAGTATGATCGCATCCACCATGAAGTGCCGGTGCCGGATTTATTTGACTATAGTTTAACGGAAGGAAGAGACATTTTCGCACTGGCTGTTCAGTGCTGCAGCGGGAAGATCCGGGGAATGGAAACAGTATTCCATGAACTGATGAACAATGGAGTGCCGATGGATGTGGATGCTCCGACGGCAACCGGAACGACATGGCGGGAAAGACTGTCTGTCAACCAAGCGCAGCTGTCGGCGCAAAACGTCGAGCACAACCCGGTCATCTTATCCAAACCGAGACGGCCGTTTAGCGGGGTCGACGTGTTGTCAGGCAACTTCTTTGAAAGTGCGGTGGTGAAAATCAGCGGCATGGCGACAAGGCAAATTGACGAGTTTGACAAGAAAGTCGCCTTTGTCCTGTATTACGAGAACGAAGACGATGCCAACGAGGGGCTGCTTGATGTCCATTTGTTGGAAAAAATCAAACAAAACCGCTGTTTTCACCATCAAAGCTTGCTCGCTGCCTTGAAACATAACGCGCCGCATTTGTTTGAGCCATTGAAAGATCATGAATATGACGACCTGTTTGATGCGATGGCAAGGGAAGGGGCGCTGAAAATCGCGGTTGTGATCGCCGGCCAGGGGCCAGAGGCATTTGGCATGCCGGAAATGTTCACCCCGATGCAGCATATTAACGCGAACAGACAGCTAAAACGGATCGCGACGCTGATCAGCGACGGGCGGTATTCAGGCGTCACGTACGGGGCGGCCATCGGACATATGACGCCGGAAGCCATTCGCGGCGGAGGCATTTTGTATTTAAAAACGGGGGATCTTCTCCACATTGGCCTTCGTGAGCGGAGAATCGAATTTGTCGATGAATTGGCGTTCCGAAATGGAACTCTGCGGTTCGAGTTTGAATCGATCAAGCAGGAAAGAACGGAAATCGCCAACCAACGCGTAGCGGCAATGCGCAAGCGCCAACGGCGGATTGCGGCGAGCAACCGATTGATCGGGCATACCGATGCCGCTCATGGAGTCGTTCCGCTGCCGATTGCCGAAGAGGCCGTGTATGACTACAAAAAGGATGTTGTCCTTCCTACAGTCAAACGATCATAACGGGAGGATTGAAGTGATTCTTGCCTTCTCAGCATCTCTCAGCCTTCGGCCAAAATAACGGACACCGTGCTCGAGGAGGAAATCCGGCTGCTGCAAAATGCGGCTGAACAGATCTCAAAAGAAATGGGGTATATCCGCCCTAGCCGTTTATCTGTGTAATGAAGCGGCTTCTTTCTGACAAGATGATTTAATATCAAACAGTAAGGGGAGAGGGTTATGAGAATTATTCGCTACTTAGAAGATTCACAGGAAATAGCAGCCGCGGTTACCGATGATAATATCGTGTATCCGCTCCCGTTCCGCGATTTGATGGAAGTGGTTCGCGAGGCAAAACATCGCCAAATGTCGACCGTCAGCTATATTCAAACGCTGATTAGCGGAAAACAAGGGATCCACAAAGAGATAGGGGAATTGAATTTGCTTGCGCCGATTGTCGCCCCTGAGGTATGGGCGTCGGGCGTCACCTACGAGAAAAGCCGCGAGGCGAGAAACTATGAAACGGTCGAGAAGGCAGCAGGCCAGGAAACGTGCTATGACCGGGTGTACAACGCGGAAAGGCCGGAACTCTTTTTGAAATCAACTGCGGCGCGTACGATTGGCCCGAATGCCCCCGTGTATTTGCGCAGCGACTCCAACTGGCAAATTCCGGAGCCGGAACTTGGACTGGTGATCACCCAAGAAGGGGAAATCGTCGGGTATACGATTGGAAACGACATGAGTTGCCGGGATATCGAGGGGGAAAATCCATTGTACTTGCCGCAGGCAAAAATATGGAAACATTCGTGCGCCATTGGGCCGGCGATCCGCCTGGCGGAGACAGTGGAAGACCCGTATAACTTGCAGCTGACTTGCCGCATTTACCGCAACGGCCAACTTGTCGTTGAAGAAAGCGCCAATACAAGACAGTTGAAACGAACATACGATGAGCTAGTGTCCTTCTTGATTCGCGATAACGAAGTGTTTGACGGCACGGTATTGTTAACGGGAACGTGCATCGTTCCCCCGAATCAGTTCACTCTCCAAGAGGGGGATCGGATCGAAATCGAGATTCCTGAAATTGGAGTGCTGTCCAATCCAGTCCAATTGCTGATTCGTCAAACAATCATTCATCAATAATGGATAGAAGGAGTGGGGAGAACATGGCAGTCCAAACCGAAATCAAAACATACTTGAACTACATTAACGGCAGCTGGGTCAGCTCCGTGAGCAATCAGGTCGAACCGAGCCTCAACCCGGCGAATCGGCATGACATCGTCGGGTATGTCCAACGTTCGACACTCGAAGATTTAAATGCCGCTGTAGCCGCGGCAAAACAGGCGCAAGCATCGTGGCGGAAGCGGTCCGGGGTTGAGAGGGGAGAGTATTTGTATAAGGCCGCTCGCCTTTTGGAACAGCGCCTTGACGATATTGCCGAAACGATGACAAGAGAAATGGGGAAAACGCTTGCTGAAGCAAAAGCCGAGACGATGCGGGGCGTCCATATTTTGCGTTACTATGCCGGCGAAGGGGCGCGGAAAGTGGGCGATGTGATCCCATCGAGCGACAGTGAGGGGTTGATGTTTACGACCCGTGTTCCGCTTGGGGTTGTCGGGGTCATTTCGCCATGGAATTTCCCTGTCGCCATTCCCATCTGGAAAATGGCGCCGGCGCTTGTCTACGGGAATACAGTTGTGTTAAAACCGGCAAGCGAAACAGCGGTGACGGCGGCGAAGGTGATCGAGTGCTTCCACGAAGCCGGTTTCCCGAACGGAGTCGTCAATATGGTGTGCGGTTCCGGATCGGTCATTGGCCAAGGGATTGCGAATCACCCCGATATTGACGGCGTGACGTTCACCGGCTCGAATGCTGTCGGAAAACAAGTCGGAAGAGCCGCGTTTGAGCGCGGGGCGAAATACCAGCTTGAGATGGGCGGAAAAAACCCGGTCATTGTGGCCAAGGACGCGGATTTGGATTTGGCGGTTGAAGGCACGATCAGCGGCGGGCTGCGTTCGACAGGGCAAAAATGCACCGCGACGAGCCGCGTCTTCATCGAGAAGGAAGTGTATGAGCCGTTTAAAGCGAAACTTCTTGAGCGGGTCAAACAGCTGAAAATCGGCAATGGCCTGGATGCGGACACATGGATGGGGCCATGCGCCAGCGAGTCGCAATTGAATACGGTTCTTTCCTATATTGAGAAAGGGAAAGCGGAAGGGGCGAAGCTCCTTTACGGTGGAAAAAGATGCCTCGACGGCGAACTGGCCAACGGTTTTTACGTTGAACCGACGATTTTTGAAGAGGTTGACCTTCAAATGACGATTGCCCGCGAAGAGATCTTTGGCCCAGTGTTGGCGTTGATCCCAGTCGACAGCATTGAAGAGGCGATTCGGCTCGCCAACGATACAGAATACGGGTTGAGCGCTTCGCTTTATACAAAAAATATCGGGAATGCGCTGCAGTTCATTCAAGACATCGAGGCCGGGCTCATTAAAGTCAACGCGGAGACGGCAGGAGTCGAGTTTCAAGCGCCGTTTGGCGGCATGAAGCAATCGAGCTCCCATTCGCGGGAACAAGGGCAGGCAGCGATTGAGTTTTTCACATCGATTAAAACGGTATTTGTGAAAGCCAGTGAGTAAGGTTAAGTAGCTAAGTAAAAACGTGTAGTTATTTCCGCCTCCAATATAAAAATGAAAATCAACAGTTTATAACCAATGGATTTCGTGCCTAAGCGGCATGTCATGCACGCTTATATGTCTTTTGTATGAAAAATTTAGCATTTTTCCTAGGGGGATCAGAAATGATCAAAATCAAAAATCCTATTTTAACCGGTTTCCATCCCGATCCATCCATTTGCCGGGTGGGAGATGACTATTACATTGCGGTTTCCACGTTTGAGTGGTTTCCGGGGGTGAGAATTTACCACTCGAAAGATTTAAAGAATTGGCGTTTGGTGGCAAGGCCGTTGAATCGGTTAAGCCAATTGAACATGATTGGAAACCCGGATTCCGGAGGGATTTGGGCTCCGCATTTGTCGTATAATGATGGGAAGTTTTGGCTTATTTATACAGATGTGAAAGTTGTCGAAGGCCATTGGAAAGACGGCCATAACTATCTTGTGACGTGCGACACGATTGATGGGGAGTGGTCGGATCCGATTTATTTAAACAGCTCCGGATTTGATCCATCTCTTTTTCACGATGAGGATGGAAGAAAGTATTTAGTTAACATGTATTGGGATCATCGGGTTGGTCATCATCCGTTTTATGGGGTTGTACTTCAAGAATATAGTGTTGAACAGAAAAAATTAGTTGGCGAGCCGAAAATTATTTTCAAAGGAACGGACTTAAGAATTACAGAAGGACCACATTTGTACAAAATCAACGGCTATTATTATTTGCTGACGGCAGAAGGAGGGACGCGGTACAACCATGCGGCAACGATTGCCCGGTCAACCTCGCTCTATGGGCCATATGAGGTGCATCCGGGCAACCCGTTGCTTACGTCTTGGCCTTATCCGCGAAACCCGCTGCAAAAGGCTGGTCATGCTTCGATTGTCCATACTCATACGGATGAGTGGTTTCTCGTGCACTTAACCGGCCGGCCGCTACCAAGGGAGGGCCAGCCGCTGCTCGAACATCGCGGTTATTGTCCGCTCGGACGTGAAACGGCGATTCAGCGGCTTGAATGGAAAAATGGATGGCCTTATGTGGTCGGGGGAAACGGTCCTTCGTTAGAAATTGACGGGCCGAACGTTAAAGAAGTTCCGTGGGAAAACGATTACGATGAAAAAGATGATTTTGATGGTGATACATTAAACCACCATTTTCAAACATTACGAATTCCTTTAGGGGAAGACATCGCTACCTTAAAGGCCCGTCCGGGACATTTGCGGCTGTACGGAAGGGAATCGCTCACTTCCCGGTTTACACAGGCGTTTGTCGCCAGACGATGGCAGCATTTTACCTTTGTTGCGGAAACGAAAGTCGCGTTTCGTCCGACGACTATCCAACAATCGGCTGGGCTCGTGAACTACTATAATACGCAAAACTGGACAACGCTGCAATTGACATGGCATGAGGAAAAAGGACGGATTCTCGAGTTAATGGCGTGCGACCATCTTGTTGTTGACCAGCCGTTGCGCGGTCAAGAAATTGTCGTCCCTGATGATGTCGAGTATGTGTATTTACGGGTGAACGTACAAACGGCCACGTACAACTATGCGTACTCTTTCGATGGGGTGAATTGGAGAGAGATTCCCGTCACCTTTGAATCGTATAAACTGTCAGACGACTATATCAAAAGCCGCGCGGCGTTTACCGGGGCGTTTGTCGGCATGCATTGCCGGGACGGTTCAGGACAAAACAACTACGCCGATTTCGACTACTTTTTGTACAAAGAATTGTAGAATACTTTGTTTATATGATAGACAAACAAATGTGAAAGCGTTATAATAAAACCGAAGCAAGCCATTTTCGCTGATTGAACTTGATTCATGATGAAGGGGGACCTAGGCATGGCTTATTTTCCGAATATCGGCAAGATTGCGTATGAAGGACCGGAGTCGCGCAATCCGTTGGCGTTTAAGTTTTATAATCCGGAAGAAAAAGTCGGCGATAAAACAATGGAAGAGCATTTGCGCTTTTCGGTGGCGTATTGGCATACGTTTACGGGGGATGGATCGGATCCGTTTGGCGTCGGCAATATGATTCGTCCATGGAATAAGTACAGCGGCATGGATTTGGCGAAGGCGCGCGTGGAGGCGGCGTTTGAGCTGTTTGAAAAGTTAAACGTTCCGTTTTTCTGCTTCCATGACGTCGACATCGCGCCGGAAGGGGAAACGCTCAGCGAGACGTACAAAAACTTGGATGAAATTGTCGATATGATTGAAGAATACATGAAAACAAGCAAAACGAAACTGCTGTGGAATACAGCGAACTTGTTCAGCCATCCACGCTTCGTTCACGGGGCGGCAACGTCATGCAATGCCGATGTGTTCGCCTATGCGGCGGCGAAAGTGAAAAAAGGGCTGGAGATCGCGAAGCGGCTCGGAGCGGAAAACTACGTGTTCTGGGGCGGCCGGGAAGGTTATGAGACGCTGCTGAACACGGACATGAAGTTGGAGCTTGACAATTTGGCTCGCTTCTTGCACATGGCGGTCGACTATGCGAAAGAAATCGGTTTTGACGGCCAGTTTTTGATCGAGCCGAAGCCGAAAGAGCCGACGAAGCATCAATACGATTTTGACGTGGCCACGGCGCTGGCGTTCTTGCAGACGTATGGGTTGAAAGATCATTTCAAATTCAATATTGAAGCGAACCATGCGACATTGGCCGGGCATACGTTTGAGCATGAGCTGCGCGTCGCCCGCATTCATGGCATGTTGGGCTCGGTCGATGCGAACCAAGGCGATACGCTGCTTGGCTGGGATACGGACGAATTCCCGACCGATTTGTATACGACGACGTTGGCGATGTATGAAATTTTGCAAAACGGCGGCCTTGGGCGCGGCGGCTTGAACTTTGACGCGAAAGTGCGAAGAGGCTCGTTTGAACCGGAAGACTTGTTCTACGCTCATATTGCCGGGATGGACAGCTTTGCGATCGGGTTGAAAGTCGCTCATCGCTTGCTGGAAGACCGCGTGTTTGAACAGTTCATCGAAGAACGGTACAAAAGCTATACAGAAGGCATCGGCCGCGAGATCGTCGAAGGGACGGCGGACTTCAAAAAGCTTGAGGAGTACGCCTTGCAGCTTGGCGACATTCGCAATACGTCCGGACGTCTTGAGCGCTTGAAAACGTTGCTGAATCAATATTTGCTCGAAGTCAGCGCGCCGAGTGGATCTCGTTCGTGAAAGAGGGATGAGCGTGGAATACGTCATTGGCGTCGATTTAGGAACGAGTGCAGTCAAAGTATTGCTTGTCGATCGAAACGGGCAGGTAAGAGGGGAATGGACCGAGTCCTATCCTCTCTACCAGCCGCATTCCGGCTATAGCGAGCAGCGCCCCGACGATTGGGTGGAAAAAACGATCGTCGCACTGCGCCGCGTCTGGGAGACGGCGGGCGTTTCTCCGGAGTCGGTCGTGGGCTTGAGTTTTTCTGGGCAAATGCACGGGCTTGTGCTACTTGATGGCGACGGGAACGTCGTGCGCAACGCGATTTTATGGAACGACACGCGAACGACGGAAGAGTGTCGGATCATTGAAGAAAAGGTCGGCCGCGATCAGTTGCTTTCCATTGCCAAAAATGAGGCGCTGGAAGGATTCACGTTGCCGAAGCTTCTTTGGGTGAAGCGGCATGAGCCTGAGCGGTACGAGCGGGCGCGGGTGTTTTTGTTGCCGAAAGATTACGTCCGCTTCCGCTTGACCGGGCACATCGCGATGGATGTATCGGATGCGGCGGGGACGTTGCTGTTGGATATCAAAACGAAAACGTGGAGCGAGGCGATCGCCCGGGCGGTCGGCGTCGATCTTTCGCTTTGTCCGCCGCTTGTTGAGGCGACGGCATGGGTCGGGACGCTGCGTCCGGAGGTGGCCGAACAGACCGGGCTGCCGGCATCGGTGAAAGTGTTTGCCGGCGGGGCGGACAACGCTTGCGGCGCGGTGGGTGCGGGCATTTTGGCAGAAGGCCGCATGATGTCGAGCATCGGCACATCCGGCGTCGTCTTGGCGTATGAGCAAAGTGGGGAAAAAGATTTCGCCGGACGAGTGCATTACTTCAACCATGCCGAGCCGAACGCCTACTATATTATGGGGGTGACGCTGGCGGCGGGCTACAGTTTCGACTGGTGGAAGCGGACGTTTGCCGAGGACGTGCCGTTCGCTGAGATTGTAAAATGCGCGGCCAAGTCGCCGATCGGCGCGAACGGCTTGTTGTTTACGCCATATCTTGTCGGCGAGCGGACGCCTTATGCCGACGCCGATATTCGCGGGTCGTTTGTCGGCGTCGATTCGCGGCAGACGAAATGGGATTTTGCCCGCGCGGTCATCGAAGGCATTACGTTTTCGCTAAACGAATCGGTCGAAATTATCAAGGCGAGCGGCAAAACGATCGAATCGGTCGTCTCGATCGGCGGCGGGGCGAAAAGCGCCGAGTGGCTGCAAATCCAAGCCGATATTTTCGATCTCCCGGTGGAAAAGCTGAAGAACGAACAAGGGCCGGGACTAGGCGCTGCGATGATCGCCGCGTGCGGCGTCGGCTGGTTCGATTCGCTCAAGCAATGCGCGGATGCGTTCAAACAAGTCGAATCCGTCGTCGAACCGCGGCCGGATGCGGTCGCCCGATACAAAGAGCTGTTTGCGATTTATCGCGATGTATATCCGCGTACGAAAGAACTGGCGAAACGGTTAAAGGCGTTTCGGCCGTGACTTCTCTCCCCCAAACCGGCTGGTGGGTTGGGGGAGAAGCATTTTATTTTTCCAACTGTTTTGTGCTTTGGTTCATCTGTGATTGTTTTGTGATCGCTTCGTCGATTAGTCGTTCGATTTCTTCACGTGTTTCAGCTCCGAAAATGTCATCTAACAGATGGGTCAATATATACAAATCGGTGATCGTATCTACTTTGTCCTGTATTTCTTTTGCCGCTGCTCCATACCGGGCTTTCATATATTTTTTGATGGCTTGTTGGCTTTCAAAAATTCTCCCTTTCAGCTCTGCTCTTTTTTCCAATTCCCGAAGTACTCTCACCATTTTGATCGCCTCCATTAGTCTTTCAACGTATTTCTCATCGATAAATTTGTCCGACACAGCAATAATCGTTGACAATAAGCGGAATTGTTTTTCTGGATCTGTAATCTTTTGGGCTAATTCTACTGCCTCAATTGCTCGTTCTGAACAGTCTACAGTACTTTTCATCAAGGGTAAAAAGATAAGATTCAACTCATCTCGTTCTGTTAGTTCCTCGTTGTTTTCGATTTTGGTTTTTAGTTGCTTCATTATTTGATCCCCGTCATAGTCTTTCATAAAGACAGCCTGTGTCTCGTTATTTCTTCGCCGTATCAGTTTTTTATCCCTTTGTAGGAGAATCAAAATGCTCCTATATGCAACGATGAAGGAATTTCTTGAGTAAAACGCGAAAGAGTTAAGAAACCGTAAATGAGGATAGGACAACCGCTAATGCAGAAAGAGGGTATTGCCATGTTCTCTACACTTCCCATCCCGATCATCCAAGCCCCGATGGCTGGCGGAGTGTCGACGCCTGAACTGGCGGCGGCGGTGTCGAACGCCGGAGGGCTTGGTTTTTTGGCCGGCGGGTACAAGACAGCGGAGGCCATGAGGAAGGAAATTCATGAGCTGCGGACGTTGACGGACCGGCCGTTTGGGGTGAATGTGTTTGTGCCGGGGGATAAAACAGTGGATGAGGAGGCGGTCGAACGGTACCGTGTAGCACTGGCGGCGGAGGCGGAGCGGTTTGGGGCGTCAGTCGGCGAGCCGAAATGGGATGACGACGACTGGGAGGCGAAGTTTGATGTGCTTCTTGAGGAGCGGGTGCCGGTCGTGAGCTTTACGTTCGGCTGCCCGGACAAGGAAGTGATCGCCGCCTTGCAAAAGGCCGGGTCGTTTGTCATGGTGACGGTGACATCAAGGGAAGAAGCCTGCATGGCTGCTGAAGCAGGGGCGAATGCGCTTTGTGTGCAAGGGGAGGAAGCGGGAGGGCATCGGGCGTCGTTTGGCAACGATCCGAAAAAGGATGAGACGCTCGCGTTGTTCCCGCTGCTGGCCCAAGTGCGGACGGCGGTTCGGATTCCGCTTGTGGCGGCGGGCGGGATCATGGACGGGCGCGGCATCGCGGCGGCGCTCAAAGCAGGGGCGAGCGCGGTGCAGCTCGGGACGGCGTTTTTGCGCTGCCCGGAAAGCGGGGCGCATCCGCTCCATAAGCAGGCGCTTGCCGATCCGCGGTTTGCCGAAACGGCCGTGACGAGGGCGTTTACCGGCCGACCGGCGCGCGGGCTTGTAAACCGGTTTATGGCGGAGTATCGCGCCATGGCGCCGGCGGCGTATCCGCATGTGCACCATATGACGAAGCCGCTGCGAGCTGCTGCCGCCAAGGCGGGCGACCCGGAGGGAATGTCGCTTTGGGCCGGGACAGGATACCGGCTGGTGCGGGAGCTTCCGGCCGCGGAGCTTGTCGAAGAGCTGAAGCGGGAGCTGGCGGAAGCTTGGCGGGAATGAGTGAAACGTCCGCGCTTGTCGGTTACGGCCGCGGACGTTTCGCTATTCCCCAACGCTGCAATTTTTTCACTAATGTCGAATGATCGATGCCGAGCTGTTCAGCCGCTTTGCGGAGCGATGGGGCAGCTTCGAGCGTTTCGAACACGAGCCGTTTTTCGTACTGTTCCACTTTTTCTTTCAGTGTCGATGCTGACGGTGACTCCGTTTGACGGCGGACGTGGGACGGCAAGTCATCGGGTTCGATGCATCGGGACGGAACGGAGACGACTAAATTTTCCATTAGGTTTTTCAATTCGCGGACATTGCCGGGCCAATGGTATCGCTCCAGTATCGCTTTGGCTGCTGGCGACAGCTTCTTTGGAATGCGGTATTGTTCGCAAAAAAAGCTGAAATAATGGTCAAGGAGCGGCTCGATGTCCTGCGGGCGCTCGGACAGTGGTGGAACATACAGTTCAACGACGTGAAGCCGGTAGTACAAGTCGGTGCGAAACAGGCCGGCTTCCATTTGCTTTTGAAGGTCTTGGTTGGTGGCGGCAATGACGCGGACATCGAGCGCTTTCGCTTTACGGCCGCCGATGCGCTGTATTCTTTTTTCCTGAAGAACGCGCAACAGCTTCACTTGCAAGGAAAGCGGCATTTCTCCAATTTCATCAAGCAAAATCGTGCCGCCATCGGCAAGTTCAAACAAGCCGATTTTGCCGCCGGCTTGGGCGCCGGTGAACGCCCCTTTTTCATAGCCGAACAACTCTGACTCAAGCAACGCTTCAGGAATTGCTGCGCAGTTGACTTTGATGAAGGGAGCGTCTTTGCGTGGGCTGAGATAATGGATCAAATTAGCGATCACTTCTTTGCCGACGCCGGATGGGCCGGTCAATAACACCGTTGTTGGGTAGGCTGCGATTTGCATTACTTTGTCGATGAGTGTTTTCATGGCCGGGCTGCGGCAAATCATGGCCTCTTCACGGTTGTCGACAGAGAACGTATAACGATGCTGGTTAAGCTGTGAAAAACTTTTGGCTTTTTCCAACTCAAGCTTTAGCTTGTTCAGTTCCGAGATGTCGCGGACGCTCGTGACCACCATCTCGATGTCTCCTTGTTCGTTGAATACTGGATTTCCAGTGACGATGACATCTTTTTTTCCGCCAACGGTCTGCAACATGGAAATACGTTGCTTTTGCTTTAAAACGAGCAAAGATACGGATTGATCGAAATAGCCTTCACGAACGAGTTCCTCCATATGCCGGCCAATCAGCTCCTCTCGCCGAAATCCAGTGATTTGTTCATAAGCGGAGTTGACCATAAGCGTTATGCCGTTGCCGTCAACGACATAGATGCCATCCGTTGAAAACTCAATGATTGTTTCCATTCGTTTGGACAGTTGACGGTAATGTTCGATTTCAGTGAAATCTTGCAAAATAGCAATTGCTCCGGCTAGTTCACCGTTTTCGTAAAATGGTGTGTGGTTGACAAGAAATGTTCGTCCATGGATGATCGCCTCGGCCCCAATCATCCGTTCACCTGTTTTTGCTACATGCGGGAGTTTTGTTTCGGGCAACAGAACGTGGATGTCTTTTCCTTTCCACTCTTCTCCTTCAATGCGAAGCAATTGTTTCGCTGCATCATTGAGAAGCACAATCCGGTTATGTGGGTCAATGACGATCAATCCGTTATGGAATGAGGAAAGGAGAGATTGCATCCATTCCTTATCAATCACAGTGCTCAATAAGACTCCCCCTTTCAATTGGTGAAAATAATCACCTGTTGGTGAAAACGGTAACAATTGTTTCTTTCGACATAGACAACACCTTTCCTCCTATCAATGGTGATTTTTTTCGCCCAAACGTGAATTTAGGATCATGAAGCATTCCATCCATCTATTTTGTCCATTCTCTTGGAAGATGGAAGAATGGCCGTCGCAGATTATTCGTGGTGTCAATACGGAGATTGGCATACTCCTTGCATAAACCAAAAAACAGGGGAAGATGTAACCCCCTGATGACAACTAATAAAATTTAAGGAGAGGAAAAGACTATGGTGAATATGGTTAAATCTCGCCCGAAGTTGTATGTCATGGATAACGGACGAATGAGGATGGATAAAAATTGGATGATTGCGATGCACAATCCGGCGACGATTCACAATCCGAATGCACAGACGGAATTTGTGGAGTTTCCAATTTACACGGTCCTTATTGATCATCCGGAAGGAAAAATTTTGTTTGATACAGCCTGCAATCCGAATTCCATGGGGCCTCAAGGAAGATGGGCGGAAGTTACTCAGCAAATGTTTCCCTGGAGCGCCAGTGAAGAATGTTATTTGCATAATCGGTTAGAACAGTTAAAGGTTCGTCCAGATGATATCCGTTATGTTGTTGCTTCCCATTTACATTTAGATCATGCCGGATGCTTGGAAATGTTTACAAATGCTACGATCATTGTCCATGAAGATGAGTTTAACGGTGCATTGCAATGTTATGCGAGAAACCAGAAAGAAGGGGCTTATATTTGGGCAGATATCGATGCCTGGATTAAAAATAACTTACAGTGGAGAACAGTGAAACGACACGAGGATAATATTTTGTTGGCGGAAGGAGTGAGAGTATTAAACTTCGGCAGCGGTCATGCTTGGGGCATGCTTGGCCTTCATGTTGAACTGCCGGAAACGGGAAAAATTATCCTTGCTTCTGATGCTATTTACACAGCAGAAAATTATGGTCCGCCCGTTAAACCGCCAGGAATTATTTATGATTCGCTCGGTTACGTGAATACCGTCGAACGAATTCGCCGCATTGCTCAAGAAACCAATTCTAAAATTTGGTTCGGTCATGATGCGGAACAATTCAAGCAATTTCGTAAATCAACAGAAGGGTATTATGAATAAGGAAGGGAGAGAAAAACAATGACCGCAGCTCGCATTGTTTTTCCGCCGCTCAGCTATGTCGGCTGGGGGGCGCTTACGCAGTTAGTTCCAGAAGTAAAAAGGCTTGGGGCAAAACACGTGTTGGTGATCACCGATCCAGCGCTTGAAAAACTCGGCCTCGTCGAGCAAGTGGCATCTCCGCTCCGGCAAGCAGGGTGCAGCGTGCATGTGTATACGGATGTTGTGCCGGAGCCGCCGCTTGAAACAGGGGAGAAGGCGGCGGCGTTTGTCCGCGACGGAGAGTTTGACCTTGTCATCGGCGTCGGCGGCGGCAGCGCGATGGATTTGGCGAAACTGGCCGCTGTTTTGGCCGTGCATGAAGGTTCGGTCGCCGATTATTTAAACTTAACTGGAACGAGAACACTTGAGAAAAAAGGATTGCCGAAAATATTGATTCCGACGACATCAGGCACCGGGTCGGAGGTGACGAACATCTCCGTGTTGTCCTTAGAAACGACGAAAGACGTCGTGACGCATGACTATTTGTTGGCGGATGTGGCGATCGTCGACCCGCAACTCACGGTTTCTGTTCCGCCGCGGGTGACGGCGGCGACGGGCATTGATGCGCTTACCCATGCGGTTGAAGCGTACGTGTCGGTCAACGCGAGTCCGACATCGGATGGGTTGGCCATCGCCGCCATGCGCCTGATTTCTCGCTCATTGCGCAAAGCGGTGGAAAACGGAACGGACAAACAGGCGCGCACCGATATGGCGAACGGCAGNGCGGAGCAGATAAAAATGAGGCCGAAAAGGTTGAAGCGTACGTGTCGGTCAACGCGAGTCCGACATCGGATGGGTTGGCCATCGCCGCCATGCGCCTGATTTCTCGCTCATTGCGCAAAGCGGTGGAAAACGGAACGGACAAACAGGCGCGCACCGATATGGCGAACGGCAGCTACCTGGCCGGTTTGGCGTTTTTCAACGCCGGGGTGGCCGGCGTGCATGCGCTCGCTTATCCGCTTGGCGGACAGTTTCATATCGCCCATGGCGAATCAAATGCCGTGCTCTTGCCATATGTGATGGGCTACATTCGCCAAAGCTGCACGAAACGAATGGCTGATATCTTAAACGCCCTCGGTGGCAACTCGAGCTTTTTATCAGAGGAGGAGGCGTCGCACCGCTGCGTCGAGGAGCTCGAGCGCCTCGTCGCCGATGTCGGCATTCCGAAGACGCTCGGCGGTTTTGGCATTCCGGAAAGCGCATTAGAAAGTCTGACGAAAGACGCCGTCCAGCAAAAACGGCTGCTCGCCCGCAGCCCGATGCCGCTTTTGGAAGCCGACATCCGCGCGATTTATCAAGCAGCGTTTGCCGGGACGATCATGGAACCGAACAACAAGTGAGAACACAAAAACAGGGGCTGCTTCAGGCTCCTGTTTTTTCTTTGGCTGTTGGAAATAGGGTCTCGCTCCTCAGGTTGGATCCCCCTTCCGCTCAAGGGGTGACGTTTTTCACGTTTTCTTGATGGTGAAGCAGGAATTTCCACATCGTGGAGCGAACCCATATACATCAGTCGCCTAAATTCGACAAAAGAAGATTCCGGTTCTGTTGAGGGGGAGCGTTTATGTTTACGACTGTCATTACGCCGCGCGTCTCGGAGACGGACGGCGTCGGCCATATTAACAATACGACCGTGCCCGTTTGGTTTGAAGCGGGGCGGCATGAAATTTTCAAGCTGTTTACGCCTGATTTGTCATTCAAACGTTGGCGAATGGTGATCATCCGCATGGAAGTCGATTATGTCAACCAAATGTATTATGGGCAAGATGTGACCGTGTATACCGGCATTGAACGCATCGGCAACACAAGCCTTACGATTTATGAAGAAATTCATCAAAACGGTGTGGTCTGCGCGAAAGGGCGGTCGGTGTATGTCAATTTCAATTTTGACACCGGGCGGCCCGAGCCGATTCCGGATGACATTCGGGCGAAATTGCGCGAACATCTATGGCAGCCAGGCGAGTAGACGAAAGGGGGTGAATGTGTGAAGGAGTATCATCTGTGGGAGCAAGTGAAAACGAAGCTTGCGCAAAAGCTGTCTGGCCCGTCATTTGACACTTGGTTTGCTTCGACGTCCGCGACGGTGGATGAGGATTGGCTCATCATCGAATGCCTAAACGAGATTCAATGTGAATGGCTGCAAACAAGATATGGCGAACTCATCAGTGAAACCGTACGCGAAGTGTTTGGCCGCGATATGCGCATCTTCGTCTCTGTCCACGGCGAGCGGCAGCGAATCGAAAAGCGGCTCGAACAGCGGAACGGCGTTCCCATGACCTTTCGCCAATATATGACCCAGCTTGAGAAGCAAGTGGATGAGCTTGAGCGGCGCATTGACCACTACGCGCGAATCATTGATGAGCTGCTCGCGTCCCGCCCGATCCACTGATGATCCCCTATGAGCAACCTCCAACAAGAAGCGGCCTCCGCTCGATCATGCGAAGGCCGCTTTTTCGCGCGTGTTTTTATGTAATAAAAAGTTACGCTGATATGATAAATGCGTATATTACACTGATTTTTTATGCGATTATTCATTATTTTATGTTAAAAATATGTTATATAAGTTTACAAATAAAATGCATACTTCGTTTTTTGCATGATATGATGGGCACAACCAAGGCAAAGGGGGAATGTGAGGGTGATGCGAACAAGAACAATCGGATTATGGGAGTTGCTGGTGATGACGATCCGGCTTTGGCTGCATCGATGACAATAAGAAAGTGGAACAACGTATGAAGTATGGAGGGATGGCGACGTGAAACGAAAACTCGTGTTAATCGGCAACGGCATGGCAGGGGTTCGCTGCATCGAGGAGATTTTGAAACTTGACCGCGAGGCGTTTGAGATCACGATTTTTGGCAGCGAACCGCATCCGAACTATAACCGCATTTTGTTGTCGAAGGTGCTGCAAGGAGATACGCGTCTTGATGACATTACGTTGAACAGTTGGGAATGGTACGAACGAAACGGCATTCGGCTGTTTGTCGGCGAAACGGTGACGGAAGTCGACATCAAGCGGCGGCTTGTCCGGACCGACCGTGGGCGGGTAGTCGAATACGATGAATTGATTTTCGCGACAGGGTCGAATCCGTTTATCTTGCCGGTGCCGGGGGCGGATTTGCCCGGGGTGACGGCGTTTCGCGATATCCAAGATTGCGAGCGGATGATCGAATATGCGAAGACGTACAAAAAAGCGGCGGTCATCGGCGGCGGCTTGCTTGGTTTGGAGGCGGCGCGCGGGTTGCTTCACTTAGGGATGGATGTCGATGTCATCCATATTTTCGACTATTTGATGGAACGCCAGCTTGATCCGACCGCTTCCAAGCTGCTGCAGCGGGAGCTGGAGAAACAAGGGATGAACGTTTTGCTTCGCAAGGAGACGGCCGAATTGTTCGGCAACGGCCGTGTGGAGGGATTTTCGGCGGGATTTTATCGATGTGCCC
>NZ_AYSF01000058.1:0-77939 GCF_000498995.1 Geobacillus thermopakistaniensis | reverse complement strand
CCATGTCATCGCAAAACTCAGCCGAAAATAGCTCTTGTCGGCCGGCCCGTCGGCGATTTGATGCAAAAAGACGACTTTGCCGTTTTCCTCGATGGCGCGGGCATGGACGTTCGAAAGCCGCGGGAGCGAACGCTCCAAGGCGGTGAGTTCATGGTAGTGGGTGCTAAATAGTGTTTTCGCGCCGATATGGTCGTGAATGTACTCAATGATCGCCTGGGCGAGCGCCATGCCGTCGTACGTCGATGTGCCGCGCCCGATTTCATCAAACAAAATGAGGCTGTTTTGTGTCGCATGAGCGATGGCGTGGCGCGCCTCCAACATTTCGACCATAAACGTGCTTTGTCCTGCCGACAGGTCGTCAGCAGCGCCGATGCGGGTGAACACTTGGTCAAAAATGGGCAGCACCGCCCGCTCGGCGGGAACGAAACAGCCGATTTGCGCCATGACGGCGGTGAGCGCCACTTGCCGCATGTACGTGCTTTTTCCAGCCATGTTCGGTCCAGTGATGAGCAGCATTTCCCGCTCGCGGTTCATGTAGCAGTCATTCGGCACGTACATTTGCGCGCCGAGCACTTTTTCGACAACCGGGTGGCGGCCGCCTTGAATCACCAAGACGCGCTCCGTGGAAAACTGCGGACGCACGTAGCGATACTCGTCGCTGATCGTTGCGAATGATTGAAGCACATCAAGCTCGGCAATGGCTTTCGCCAACGTCTGCAGGCGCGGGATGTATTGCTTCACCTGCTCGCGAATGGCGACAAACAGTTCATATTCGAGTTCGATGCTTTTTTCTTCCGCCTCCAAAATGAGCGCCTCTTTTTCCTTCAACTCCGGGGTGATAAACCGCTCGGCGTTGGCGAGCGTCTGCTTCCGCTCGTAACGTCCTTCCGGAACAAGGGGGAGATTGGGCTTTGTCACTTCAATATAGTAGCCAAACACTCGGTTGTAGCCGACTTTGAGCGATTTGATGCCGGTCGCTTCCCGCTCCTTCGCCTCAAGTTCAGCGATCCACGCTTTGCCGTTGCGGCTCGCATCGCGGTAGCGGTCGAGCTGCTTGTCATATCCGTCTTTGATGAGGTTCCCTTCTTTGACGGAAAGCGGCGGCTGTTCTTGAATCGAGCGCTCGAGCAAATCGACGAGCTCTTCGCACGGGTCAAGGCGCTCGCACAGCTTGTCCGCTTCAGCGAGCGGCAGTGCGCCGACCGTCTGGCGGAGCGCCGGCACTTGAAGAAGCGACTTTTTCAGCTGCACGAGATCGCGGGCATTGGCGTTGCCGTAGGAGACACGGCCGACAAGGCGCTCAATGTCGTAAACGCCGCGCAGCCTGTCGCGCAGCTCCTGCCGTTCAAAATAGCTCGTTTTCAACGTTTCCACAAAATCGAGGCGCCGTTCGATTTCGCGCCGATCAATGAGCGGCCGGTCCAGCCATTGTTTTAAGAGCCGCCCACCCATCGCTGTCACCGTTTCATCCAAAAGCCATAACAACGAGCCTTTCCTTCCTTTTGACCGCACCGTTTCGACCAATTCCAAATGCAGCTTGGAATGTCGGTCCATTTTCATATAGTGGTCAACTTGATACAACTCAGCCGGCTGCAAATGATCGAGCCGCCGCTTTTGAGTGCGGACGAGGTAATGAAGCAAGCGGGCTGCGGCCTGCCGCAGCTTTTCTTGCGCCACATGGCCGATGACGCCGTTCCATTCGTCGCATAGAGATGTGTCGTCCTCATAAGAGACCGCCGCCCCGTACCGCTCTTTCAGCTCGCGCACCCACTCTTCGCCGCTGTCTGTGGCAACGATGATCTCCCGCGCTCCAACGGCGTGCAATTCGTTTGCCGCTTCCTCCCACGAAGAAAGAAGCGTCAACCGGACCTCGCCGGTCGACAAATCGGCGTAAGCCAATCCGTATGTACCATCAGCAAACGGCGTGAGCGCCGCCAAGTAGTAGTTTTCCTTCTCGGTGAGCCCTTTGCCTTCCATGAGCGTCCCTGGGGTGATGAGCTGCACAACTTCGCGGCGAACGACGCCTTTGGCCGTTTTCGGGTCTTCGACTTGTTCGCAAATGGCGACTTTATATCCCTTTTCGATTAACTGCTCAATATATCCTTGCGCCGAATGGTACGGCACCCCGCACATCGGCACCCGTTCATCGCCGCCGTCGCGGCTTGTTAATGTAATTTCCAGCTCTTGCGCCGCCTTGATGGCGTCGTCAAAAAACAGTTCGTAAAAATCGCCAAGCCGGAAAAATAAAAACGCGTCCGGATATTGCGCTTTAATGTGCAAATATTGCTGGATCATCGGTGTGTACGATGGCATCGCTTCTCCCCAACCTTTTCGGCCCGAAGGCTCGTTGATTGCGCTACTATTATAACAAGCGGCAAAAGAAAAAACTAGGAAAGAAATTTCCTAGTTTTATTCTTCTTCGCCAAGCAGCAAATCTGGGCTTAAATCTTCTAATTCTTCATCAAGGTCATCCTCGTCGCAAAAATCGTCGTCCTTGCCGCATCCTTCCGGATTGATGGCAACGCACACCTTCGTTTCGCCGATCACTTCGGCGACAAACTCCCGCTCAACATCGACAACGATTTTATTGCCGTTTGGCGAAATCGTGCATTCGAGGCAGTTCGGCTGCTGGATGACGCGGACGATGACATCGGTGTCATCGCTGATTAAATTATCTTTGTCGCGATATTTTAATTTGACGACGTCCGTATACGACACCGTTTCGGTGACGACTTCGGTTTTTGTATTGTGGTTGTACGAATACCAGACGTTGATGTCATAATGGCCGTGAATTTCGACCGTTTTATCGCATTTTTTCGCTTCATAACGGTGGTTGATGATCCAGCAGCCAAGAATGCTTGACGGGCGGTTCGGCGCCGTCACCGTATGGGTCGATTGTGTAAACTTGCGGCCTTTGCCGACAACGGCTTTCGTAATAATTTCTCTGTATTCAGACATCGAACGGAACCCTCCTCAAATGAATCTTCATTTCATCCTATGCGCCATCTCCGCTAATGTGCACAGCAAATGAATCATTATTCCGTATAGTTCATTGTATGCGCCTGCTCCGTTCGATGTGCCTTCTTTTTTGCCGCCAGGCAGCCGCCCGCGGTTTGGGGGAAGGGAGAGCGCGCCCATAAGAAAAAAAGCGCCCCGAAGGACGCTTTTGAGCCGCATGCCATTAATGGCAGCCGCCGTGTTTGTTGTAGCGAAGCGCGGCGCCGGTTTCGCCGCGCAGCACGTCGCCGCCCGTCGAAGCGAGAATTTCATCAGTCACCGTATTCGAAATCGTCGAGGCGACGAGCTGAAGCAGGTCGTTCACATCGGATTGGGACTGCTGGAATTCGCTGACGATCGGAATTTGCGACAACTCTTCGTAAATGGCGTCAATTTTGGCCTCAACCTGTTTCAGCGCTTCATGTTTTCCGTAATGCTGAAGGTTGACCGCTTGCTTTTGCAACGATTTCAGCTCGTTGATCAACGTGCGCACTTTTTCGTTTTGGTGGATTTTTTCTTCCGCTCGTTTGAAAAAGTCGACTTCTTCCGTTTCGGCGATCATTTTCGCCAGCTGCTTCGCCTGGGCCAAGATATCATCCCGCGTATATTTTGCCATGTTCGTTCACCTCGATCGCTTCATTGACTAGCTCGCCCGTCAGCGTCCATGTCTTTGCCTGCGTAATGCGCACGTTGACCAATTGGCCAATGAGCGATTTGGGGCCGACGAAGTGGACGAGCTTGTTTTTGCGCGTATAACCCGCCAATACGTCCGGATTCGTTTTGCTTTCGCCTTCCACAAGCACTTCGACGACTTGCCCTTCGTATTGCTTCATTTTCTTGGCCGCGATTTCCTGAACAAGGTCGTTGAGACGCTTGAGCCGCTCTTTTTTCACTTCCATCGGCACGTTGTCCTTCATGTTCGCCGCCGGCGTGCCTTCGCGCGGTGAATAGATGAACGTGTAGGCCGAGTCAAATTCGACTTCACGGTAAAGCGACAGCGTTTCTTCAAACTGCTCGTCCGTCTCGTTCGGGAAGCCGACGATAATATCCGTCGTCAACGCGACATCCGGAATGGCGGCTTTGATTTTGCGAACGAGCTCCAAGTACTCCTCGCGCGTATATTTGCGGCCCATCATTTTTAAAATTTCCGTGCTGCCCGATTGCACCGGCAAATGGATATGCTCAACCAAGTTGCCGCGTTTGGCGAGCACTTCGATGAGCCGGTCGTCAAAGTCGCGCGGATGGCTCGTTGTGAAGCGGATGCGCGCAATGTCAATTTTGCGCAGCTCATCCATTAAATCGCCAAGGCCGTACTGGATGTCGGTGAAATCTTTTCCGTAAGCGTTGACGTTTTGCCCAAGGAGCGTAATTTCTTTATAGCCTTGGGCGGCGAGCTGGCGCACTTCTTGGATGATGTCTTCCGGACGGCGGCTTCGCTCTTTGCCGCGCGTGTACGGAACGATGCAGTACGTGCAAAACTTGTCACAGCCGTACATAATGTTGACCCATGCTTTAATCTTCCCTTTGCGCACTTTCGGCAAGTTTTCAACAACGTCGCCCTCTTTCGACCATACTTCGACGACCATTTCTTTCGACATGTACGCCTCATGCAAAATGTACGGCAGGCGATGGATGTTGTGCGTGCCGAAAATAAGGTCGACGTATTGGTATTGCTTTAAAATTTTCTTGACAACCGATTCTTCTTGCGACATACAGCCGCACACGCCGAGCAATAAGTCCGGGTTCGTCGTTTTGAGCGGCTTTAAGTAGCCGAGCTCGCCAAACACTTTGTTTTCCGCGTTTTCACGGATCGCGCACGTGTTGAGCAAAATGACGTTTGCCTCTTCCGGACGGTCGGTCGGCTCATAGCCGAGCGCCATGAAAATGCCGGCCATCACTTCCGTATCGTGCTCGTTCATTTGACAGCCATACGTGCGGATGTAAAACTTCCGTCCGCGCCCCATGCCGCGAAACTCTTCAGGAATCGAAAAGTCTTTGACGTACTTGACTTCCTCTTTGCCGCGTTTCTTCGCCTCTTTTAAATTCGGCGGGAGAAACACGCTCGTGAAATATTTCTCATAGTCTTTCGTCGTTTTTTCTTTCAGCCGGTCCAAGGCGGATTTTCTGTCCGCTGGATGGCTTTCGGTTTTGATTTGTCCCGTTTGCTCCAAACGTTGTTTTTCGTTCATAGCAATCTCCTTTCTTCACAAAATCATTCGATCATCCGAGACGAGCGGCCGCCGTTTCCTGTGCAGCCGGCCTCGCCTCGGCAAATTTCTTCCAACCACACACTACCATAGTATATCGCGAGCGGCAAGGAAACACAATGAGGTTTGTTCCGGAGGACCGGAACATGTCATGATAACAAAAAACACCCAATGAGGCAAGCCTCCATCGGGTGCAAATTGTTTCCATTTTTACATAAACTCTGCTACGAGTTCGGCGAACTTTTCTTTGCTCATTTTCAGCTCCGCCTCGGCAAGCGGCGCCTCGCTGTAGCCTGGCACAAGCTCTTGGTACGACTTTTGTTCTTTGTTTTGATAAATGATCCCGGTGACGAGCCCATCGTATTTCATGACCGTCTGCATCGCCATCTCCCGGTCGGACGGGTCGTATCCTTCGATGTCGCTCACCTTGATGAGCCGCTCTTTGAACCACTCGTACGTATTCACTTTGTTGTACGTCACGCACGGGCTGAAGACGTTGATGAGCGCAAAGCCTTTATGCTTGACGCCTTCCTCAATCAAGCTCGTCAATTCTTTTAAATCGCTTGAGAAACCTTGCGCGACAAACGTCGCTCCGGCGCTTAACGCGATCTCAAGCGGCGACAAAGCCGGCTCGATCGACCCGTGCGGCGTGCTTTTTGTTTGGAAGCCGGCAGCGCTGCGCGGCGATGTTTGTCCTTTCGTCAACCCGTAAATTTGGTTGTCCATGACGATGTATGTGATGTCGATGTTGCGGCGAATGGCATGAACCGTGTGCCCCATGCCGATCGCGAATCCGTCGCCATCCCCGCCGGCGGCGATGACCGTCAAATCGCGGTTCGCCATTTTCACTCCTTGCGCCAGCGGCAAAACGCGGCCGTGCGTGCCGTGAAAGCCGTAAGAGTGAATGTAGCCGGAAATGCGGCCCGAGCAGCCGATCCCGGAAATGACCGCGAGTTCGTGCGGCTCCAACCCGAGATTGGCGGCCGCGCGCTGGATGGCGGCCTGCACGGAAAAGTCGCCGCACCCCGGACACCAGTTCGGTTTCACATCATTGCGGAAATCTTTAAAGGTGGCCATTGCGCTAACAACTCCTTGCATTTAGTATAGACGTCGCCCGGCAAGAACGGATTGCCGTCGAATTTTAAGACGCTGGCGATTTTATCAGCGTGCCCGACGTTCATTTTCAACAAGTTCGCCAGCTGCCCGGTGGCGTTTTGCTCGACGACGACGACTCGTTTCGCTTTCTCGACAAGCGGCCGCACGTCGTCAACCGGGAACGGATGAAGCAGACGGATGTGCGCATGGTTGACTTTGACGCCATCTTGCTCGAGCCGCTCCATCGCTTCTTCAATGGCTCCGCGCGTCGATAAAAAGCCAACAAGGAGCAAATCCGGTTCTTCGTGGTGGAGTTGTTTGTGCACCGGCGTCGGGAAGTGGATGTGCTCGAGTTTGCGCATCCGTTTTTCCATTTGCGCCCGGCGGTTTGCCGCCGTCTCTGACGGGCGGCCTGTTTCGGCGTGTTCGACCCCGGTGACATGGTGGATGCCGTATTTTGTTCCCGGCAGCACCCGCGGCGAAACACCGTCCGGCGTGATTTCATACCGTTTGAAGTTGTCTTTGTCCGGAAGCGGCGGCAGCTCACCATTCATCAGCTTGCCGCGGCGGATCTCGATCCGATCGTAATCAAGCGGCTCAACCGTCTGCTTGCCGAGCGACAGCTGCAAATCCGACAGGAAAATGACCGGGCATTGGTATTCCTCAGCTAAGTTGAACGCTTCCGCCATATCGTAAAACGCTTCTTCGACCGTGCTTGGCGCCATGACAATTTTGGGAATTTCCCCGTGCGTGCCATAGATCATCGCGAGCAAATCCGACTGCTCTTGCTTTGTCGGCAAGCCGGTGCTTGGACCGCCTCGTTGCGTGTCAACCACAACAAGCGGTGTTTCCGTCATCCCAGCTAGTCCGATCGCTTCGGCCATAAGCGACAACCCGGGTCCGGCGGAAGCGGTGAACGCCCGCACGCCCGCATAGTTGGCGCCGATCGCCATCGTACAGGCTGCGATTTCATCTTCTGTCTGGATGACCGCGCCCCCAAAATCCGGCAGCTTTTTAATCAAATACTCCATAATCTCCGAAGCTGGGGTGATCGGATAGGCGGCCATAAAGCGCGCCCCGCCGGCAATGGCGCCCAAGGCGATGGCATCGTTGCCAATCATGAACATTCGCCGTTTGCCGTCGGCTTTGGCTAGTTTCATCGTTTTCGTCGAACCATCGAGCTGCTCTTTCATATATTGCGCTCCAGCGCGAATCGCTTCCATGTTTTTCTCAACGACTTGCGCCCCTTTGCGCCCAAATGTATCCACAACAACACTTTCGAACACGGCGGCGTCCAAATCGAGCACCGCACTTGTCGCGCCGATGGCAACCATGTTTTTCATCAGCGGATTGCCAAGCTGTGTAGCGATATCGGTGAACGGAACGGCGTAAAGCGCCACTCCTTTTCCTTCCGGAATCACTGGATTGAATTTGGCGTCCGCAATGACGATGCCGCCGTCACGCAGCTCGTGGAAGTTGAAGTCGATTGTCTCTTGGTCGAACGCCACCAAGATGTCCAAATCATCAGCGACCGCCCGCACCGGTTTCGTGCTGACGCGAATTTTGTTGTTCGTATGACCCCCTTTGATGCGTGAAGAAAAATGGCGGTATCCATATAAGTAATATCCGAGGCGGTTCAGCGCTGTGGAAAAAATTTCCCCTGTACTTTCAATTCCTTCCCCTTGCTGGCCGCCTACCTTCCATGACAGCTGTTCGATCATGAATTACACCCCTTTATATTCACTCCAGCCTTTCGCTACTATTGTACCACTTTTCTGACAAGGAAACTACCATTTTGAACGCCTTTTTCAGCCGGCGCCGCGGATGCCCTGTCTTCTATTCTAGGATACGCAGAGCCGATACTCAGTGATATTCGTCACTCCGGCAAATGGGCGTAGAAGTTGCCGAATAAAAAGCGGGATACTTGCTCGGTGGAGTAATGCTTGTACAACTCGTTGACAAGCCGCGCATATTCCCTTACCGTTCCAAGGCCGGCGACCGTCTCCGTGATGCCATCGAAGTCGGAGCCAAACCCGACGTTGTTTTCCCCCCCGAGCGCGCATATATGGTCGAGATGGCGAAGCACATCAGCGATCATCGCCTCGTTTTTCTTCGCCGTCAAAAAATACGGAACGAAATTAATGCCGATCATGCCGTCTTTTTCGATCAACGCTTTGATCTGCTCGTCGGTTAAGTTGCGTGGATGTGGGCATAGACGATGCACGTTGGAATGGGAAGCGATGGGGAACCGAGCCATCTCGATGACATCCCAAAACGCTTTCTCCGATAAGTGGGACACATCGACCCATCGTTTTGCTTCATTAAGAAGTGCAACGACTTGCCGGCCAAACGCCGTCAGCCCGGCGCCGCGCTTCTCCCACGCTCCGTCAGCGACAGCGTTCGGGAAGTTCCATGTCAACCCTACGGAAGCGACGCCGAGGCGGAGGAGCGTCTTTAGCTTGACAAGGTTGACGCCGATGGCGTCGCACCCTTCCAGCGTCAACATGGCGCCGACTTCCTCTTTTTTAAGGGCGGCGATATCCCGTCTCGTCCGCACGAACTTCACAGACGGAAACGCATCGATAATGCGGGCAAAGAAGATGTCCACCATCTCCAGCGCAACAGTGAACCGGGCTTCCTCCGGCACCGTTTCCGGTATGTAGATGGCAAAGCATTGCACTTTCACCCCTGCTTCCGCCATCCCGGAAAGAGTGACGTGAAGCGAAGCTCCGTCGTAAAACGACAGAGACCGATCTTGCCATAACTTCATCAACACATCGCAATGTGCATCGAAGATCATTCCGTTCCCCCCTTGAAAAAGCAAAAATAACCTGCCTGCCTTCGCAGCCGAAGGCGCCAACAGGTTATAGCCGCCATTGTCTGATCATCCAGTTAACGAGGTTCGACAATCAATTTGATCGCTGTCCGCTCTTCTCCGTCGATGATAATATCCGTAAACGCCGGAATGCAAATCAAGTCCATGCCGCTCGGTGCCACAAACCCTCGTGCGATCGCTACTGCTTTAACGGCTTGGTTCAATGCACCTGCGCCGATCGCTTGAATTTCCGCTGCGCCGCGCTCGCGCAACACCCCGGCAAGTGCACCAGCTACAGAGTTCGGATTCGATTTTGCTGAAACTTTTAATATTTCCATTCCTAGCTCCTCCCTCGTTTCCTTGGAAAATGATTTCGGTAAAAGGTCTTCATTGTAACTATATTCACTGTTTCGACAACTATTCCTGCATGGGAGGAGGACATTTTAAAAAATTTTTAAAAGATGGACTATTCAAAATAAGGGTGGTCATCGTTAATGATCAACCGTTCAATGCGAAACGCCCGTCCGCTTTTTTCGTCTACATCAACAAAGACGGCATTCAATTGGCTTCGTCCTTCCTTGACGTCGAAACGAACTGGCAGCCCGGTTAAAAATTTGCGCAGCACCGCCTCTCGATCGACGCCTAAAATGCCGTCGTATGGACCGGTCATGCCAACGTCGGTAATGTACGCCGTCCCTCTTGGCAAAATGCGGTTATCGGCCGTCTGGACGTGTGTATGCGTGCCGATGACCGCGGATACGCGGCCGTCTAAGTACCAGCCCATCGCCTGTTTTTCACTCGTCGCCTCGGCATGGAAATCGACGATGATGACCGGCGTGCGCGCGGAGGCGGCGGCGATCAGCTCGTCCGCCTTTTGAAATGGGCAGTCAATCGCCGGCAAAAACGCCCGCCCTTGCAAATTGATGACCGCCGCTTCGCCATGCTCGGTCGGCACAAAGACGATGCCTTTTCCCGGCGTGCCGGGCGGGTAATTCGCCGGGCGAATCAATGCCTTCGCCTGATCGATAAACTCAAAAATATCGCGTTTGTCCCATGCGTGATTGCCCAACGTGATCACATGAGCCCCCCAAGCGAGAAGCGCCCGGTAAATCGGTTCGGTGATTCCTTTCCCGCCGGCGGCGTTTTCGCCGTTGATCACAACAACGTCCGGCCGATGTTTTTCCTTCAGCCTTGGCAAATAGTGCTCCACCATTTTTTGCCCCGGCAAACCGACGACGTCGCCGATAAATAAAATTCTCATCCCTGATCCCTTTCTAAACGAAAAATATCGCCTTGCGCCCATCTCCGCATCGTTATACCCTCCTATTTTACGCACAAAAAAAGAAAGTGGCAATAGCCACTTTATTTCGCGTATTCGACCGCCCGCGTTTCGCGGATGACCGTCACTTTAATATGGCCCGGGTAATCGAGCTCTTCTTCGATTCGTTTGCGGATGTCACGCGCCAGCCGGTGCGCTTCCAAATCGTCGATCATATCTGGTTTGACCATAATGCGCACTTCACGCCCAGCTTGAATGGCGTACGATTTTTCAACGCCTTCGTACGATTCGGCGATTTCTTCAAGCTTCTCTAGACGACGGATATAGTTTTCCAGCGTTTCGCTGCGCGCTCCCGGCCGCGCCGCCGACAGCGCATCGGCCGCCGCGACGAGCACAGCGATGACCGACGTCGGTTCCGTATCGCCATGGTGGGAAGCGATGCTGTTGATGACGACCGGATGTTCTTTATACTTCGTCGCCAGCTCAACGCCGATTTCCACATGGCTTCCTTCGACTTCGTGGTCGATCGCTTTGCCAATGTCATGAAGCAAGCCGGCCCGGCGCGCCAGCATTTCGTCCTCCCCAAGCTCGGCCGCCATCAGTCCGGCTAAAAACGCCACTTCCACCGAGTGTTTTAAGACGTTTTGTCCGTAGCTCGTTCGGAACTTGAGCCGCCCTAAAATTTTGATCAAATCCGGATGCAAGCCGTGAACACCGACTTCAAACGTCGTCTGTTCGCCGACTTCGCGGATATGCTCATCCACTTCGCGGCGCGCCTTTTCGACCATTTCCTCAATGCGCGCTGGATGGATGCGGCCATCTTGCACAAGCTTATCGAGCGCGATGCGCGCCGTCTCGCGGCGAATCGGGTCAAATCCGGACAAAATGACCGCTTCCGGCGTATCGTCGATGATCAAATCGATGCCGGTCAACGTCTCGAGCGTGCGGATGTTCCGCCCTTCGCGCCCGATGATCCGCCCTTTCATTTCGTCGTTTGGCAAATTGACGACGGAAACAGTCGTTTCGGCGACATGGTCGGCGGCGCAACGTTGGATGGCAAGCGACAAAATCGCCTTTGCCCGTTTGTCTGCCTCCTCTTTCGCCCGCGTTTCCGCCTCTTTGATCATCATCGCAATCTCATGCGACAGCTCTTTCTCGACGCGCTCTAAAATGAGCTGGCGGGCATCGTCGCGCGTCAGGCCGGAAATGCGTTCAAGTTCGGCTTGTTGTTGTTTGACGAGCGCTTCCACTTTGCTTTCCATTTGTTCAATATGCTGTTGTCTTTCGTTCAACGCTTCTTCCTTTGCCTCAAGCAACGCCTCACGTTTGTTGAGCGCTTCATCTTTGCGGTCGAGATTTTCCTCCTTTTGCATCAGGCGGTTTTCTTGTTTTTGGAGCTCGCTTCTCCGGTCGCGGATATCACGCTCCGCCTCCGTACGCAGTTTATGAATCTCGTCTTTCGCTTCGAGAAGCGCCTCTTTTTTCAAGGCGTCCGCCTCGCGTTTCGCCTCCTCAATCAGCTGTTCGGCAGCGGCTTTCGCCCCGCCGATTTTCGCTTCGGCAATCGATTTGCGAACAAAAAAGCCAACAACGGCACCAATGACTAAGGCAAGCAAAGCGGAGATGATGATCGAACCCATCGTTTCACCTCCTCTTGCTGTTCGGTTTCCTTTCGCTCTCTCTTCTCACCGCCATGACCGGCGCAGATGGACATTCCCGTTTTCAATCCATTAGCTCAGTCGCTTGGCATCACAATCGACCCGCGCAGCCTTCCGCACGAAGGCGGTCCGCCGCAGCGGGCGGGCGTATGGCCCTGCCGCGCGTATGGACAAATATACATGTTCATTGTAAAGGCGGCAATAGGAATTGTCAAGATATTACACCGACGCGCCTAGAGGATGACAACGGAACAAGACCGTTCCGCACGCCGTCCTTTTTTAGGCTTATCGCTCTCCTTGGCAGGCCGAACGGATGGAAAAAGGCGCCCCGGCAGCTTGCCAGGACGCCTTGTCCCGTTATTCTTCAAGCAATCCGAACCCGTCTTGCTGCGGTTCGCTCGTTCCCTCTTCAACGTCGATGCCGTAATGCTGGCGGATGGCGCGGGCGATCTCATCGGCGATGTGCGGGTTTTCCTTCAAAAATTGCTTCGCGTTTTCCCGCCCTTGGCCAAGCCGCTCGTCTTTGTACGAATACCACGAACCGCTTTTTTGCACGATGTCCAATTCGGACGCCATGTCGAGAATTTCCCCTTCGCGGGAAATGCCTTCGCCGTACATAATGTCGACGTCAGCCGTTTTAAATGGCGGCGCAACTTTGTTTTTGACGACTTTAATTTTCGTCTTGTTGCCGACCATATCATTGCCTTGCTTAATTTGCTCGGCGCGGCGCACCTCTAGGCGGACGGAAGCGTAAAACTTGAGCGCCCGCCCGCCCGGCGTCGTTTCCGGATTGCCAAACATGACGCCGACTTTTTCGCGAATTTGGTTGATGAAGATGGCGATCGTTTTCGATTTGTTAATGGCGCCAGACAGCTTGCGAAGCGCCTGGGACATAAGCCGCGCTTGCAAGCCGACATGGGCGTCGCCCATCTCCCCTTCAATTTCCGCTTTCGGCACAAGCGCCGCCACCGAGTCGATGACGATAATATCGACCGCGCCGCTTCGCACGAGCGCTTCCGCGATTTCGAGCGCCTGCTCGCCCGTGTCAGGCTGGGAAAGCAGCAATTCATCGATATTGACCCCTAATTTTTGTGCATAGATGGGGTCGAGCGATAGCGATAGGTAATAGTCACCCTCGGCATTACCCGAAGGGGCTATTTTCCCCCGCTTCACACCGTGCGTGCGAGTTTCCCCGCACACGGCGTTCCATCGAGTACCCCGGTTACTAATCCGCTCTAGACTTTACTAGTGTACGCACTTTCTGTATTCCTCGAGTTTCCTTATTGCGTTTGTTTTTAAGCGACTGAGGTTGACATCACTTAGATACTTTAAATGGATCAATGTATGACATTTGTCGCAGACCGTTACAAGATTGCTTACCTTATTAATTTCGTTCAGCGGAAGTTTCGTATTGATATGGTGGGTTCTAGTGTTAAATGGCTGCAGAATGTCACCACATATTTTACATTTTCCTTTATCTCTGTTAAACGCATAACACCGATTCATGAAGAATTCGAAGTTGTAAATTTTACTAGACTTAACTCCTTGAATTAGGTTTAGGTAACCACTGTCTAATAACCATTGTGCTCTTACGGTCAGCGGCTTCTTACCCGTGTTTTGAAGCCTAATTCTTCTTCCTTCCGCTGTGTATGGTGTTTCCTTCTGATTTTTCTGGTTTGTTTTAATCCAAGTTGCGAACCCAATACTCATTATACCAAGCCATCTTCCATTTATTTTGATTGCAGGCACTTGTTCTGTTCTATCTGGGTACAGGGGTGCTAAGTTGTAGCATTGATTAGCAGGTATCCATTTCGCTCCATATCTCTTTAGTGCTTTGTAGGACGCATATTTAAGTTTTTCCTTAAATGGCCTTACATCTCTGTTGACGCTAGGAGCACTTGAGTAATAATTAATGATACCTCTAATTTTACTGTTAATTCGGTTGATGTCCGTTATAAGCCATTCTTGATTCGTGGCGAATTTTAGTTTACGCAGATCTTTCCTGATCTGTTCAACTTTCCCTTTAATTTTTTCCGTGTCTGCACTCGCGTATCCGATGTATTTTCCACCTTTACCGTGTGGTATCATTTTAATTTTGAAACCTAGGAATTTCATTGGTTTCTTCTTAATGTTGGTTATGAGTGTTTTGTCATCGGATAGTTCAAGTTTAAGGTTTTCTTTTAGATATTTCTTGATTCGATATTTCCATTTTTCGGCATTCCCCCTGCTATTGGTGAACAGTATCCAGTCGTCTGCGTATCTTACGTAGAACTCTGGTTTGGTTATTGTTGAGTGATCTCGGAGGGACTTGTATTTTGCCGTGCGAATGGTTGTACCATTTCGCATTTTCTTCTCTTCCCATTCTCTTGTTATCCATTGGTCGAGTTTATGAAGATACACATTGGCTAATAGTGGGGAGATAATTCCACCTTGTGGCGTGCCCATTTCATTTATCTTGGTTTCTTTTATAACTCCTGCTTTCAGCATGGCTTTGATAATCATGAGCATTCGTCTATCACGTATACCCATGTGCCAAAGCTGCTTGATCAGGATAGTGTGGTTCACGTTATCGAAGAAACCTTTTATATCTCCCTCTATCACCCAATTGTACCCTATTCGGTTACATATAAATACACATCTGATGGCTTGTTTTGCGTCTCGGTAGGGTCTGAACCCATATGAGTGTTGAAAAAATTGTGCTTCAAGAATTGGTTCAATGACCATCCTCACACATTCTTGGATTATTCGGTCTGCGATCGTCAGAATGCCTAAAGGTCTCTTTTCCTTTTTCCCGGGTTTTGGGATATGGACCCTTCTGATCGGGTTAGGTGTATATTTCTTAAAGCATCTTTTAACGAAGTTTATCGCTTCGTCATAGTTCAGCGTTAGTATGTCGCTGATGGTTTTCCCATCTGTACCCGCTGTACTATTTCCTTGGTTTGATTTGATTTTGTGAATGGCGGATACGATCACGACATCGCTGCTTGCTATTTCGACCAATCCCTTAAATCTTGGAACATCACCTTTTTCCAGACATTCCTTTGTAATGGCGTACATCTTGTCTTGTAGGTCGCGGAATTCCTGCTCCGACCTAGGAATGATTAGTTCTTGAAACGTTTGGTTGATAGTATCAAATCCTTTCTAGCGGATTTGTACCATACACGTTTTTAGTCAGTTTTGCTCACCGAAACCCTTACGGATTTCCTCACGGCTTCCTAATCATTGTCTGGGTTAGTAACCTAGGGTACTCGACTATGCCCCTTCGCTCCGCAGGAGTTACCCTGCTTCATCACTACTACGGGCTGCTGCCCCACCCCTTCAGCAGTCATTTCCTCCTGCTTAGCGGCATCGGGATGCGCATCCCTTGGCATCCGCTGGGGTGGTTCACCTGTACCGCATCACCTATCCTTGCATGCTCCCTTAGGCTCCACCTCTGACCCGTCAGCCGCCTTTCTGCCCATGGTTGGAGGGCTCAAGGCAAAGATCCTCTACGGGATCAATCCAGACTCGGCAAACACGAATACCTCATCCAGGGCTGAACCTCACTTAGGAGGTGAGCGCCTTCTTTTTTCGGCGCCCCACGCCTTACGAGCCGTACTTCCGGTGGTTCGTTCCAACGCTATGCGTTCTCTAGCCATAGGAGCTTTATGGACCCCCGGCTACTTCGCTAACCGCTTCTCAGGTCTGCTTTTCGCCGTCCTCTCCGAGCTTCGTACAGCCATGTTGCGCACCATGACCGCACGTCGGGGTATTAGGGCGGGAATGCCAACCTTCATTCCCGTCTCGGATTTTCACCGAGCTCTCGGTGATGCAGTTAGGACCTACTCATGCTCAGTCCCGCTGACTTTTCGCACGGCGTTTCCGCCATACTTCAGTCAGCAACAGGTCGCACCGTGCTCTGCGTCGATGAAAGCTGCTTGCCCGCCCCGCTTTTGCACTTCAGCGATCGCGTGAAGGGCAACGGTCGTTTTCCCGGACGATTCCGGGCCGTAAATTTCCACAATCCGCCCGCGCGGATAGCCGCCGACTCCTAACGCGATGTCGAGCGCCAGCGAACCGCTCGGCACGACCGACACTTTGCGGTCGACTTGCTCGCCGAGCTTCATGATGGCCCCCTTGCCAAACTGTCGTTCAATTTGTTTTAATGCCTGCTCCAATGCAGCTTGACGATCTTGGTTCACTAACCTACTCCTCCTTATTCTAGGACTACTTATACTATACCGCGTTTTGCGGCCATTGCCAAGCAAAAAACGAACGTCCATTCGTTTTTTCGGTGGAGAAACTAGCAACAATCGCCATACTCATGCGGTGGAAAAAACGATGTGCGGTGGAGAATGTTCAAGGAAGGGGGCGGCCGATCAGCCGTCGGCCGCGAGCATCTCAAGCAGAAAAAAACAGCTGTATTTGGCGGTGCGGATGCGAATGGCATCACGCGTGCCGGACAGCATCAGACGGTGGACAGTCGCATCGCGCCCGCGGACGGCGATGCCGATATACACGGTGCCGGGCGGGTGGCCCTCAAGCGGATCGGGTCCGGCGACGCCGGTGAAGCTGATGCCGATATCCGCATCGCACATCGCGCGGACGTTTTCAGCAAGCAAACGGGCGCACGGCTCGCTCACCGCCCCTTCTGCCTCAAGCAGCGGGCGCGGTATGCCAAGCACCTGTTCTTTGACGCCGTTTGTGTAGCAGACGACACCGCCCTGCACGACTTGCGACGCGCCGGGGATGGCGGTGAGCTGTTCGAGGAAAAGGCCGCCGGTCAAACTTTCGGCCGACGCGATCGTCCATCCTCTTTCTTTTAACCGCTCGAGCGTCTTTGTAAACAACGTTTCATCGTTATATCCGTAGCAGTGGCGGCCGACGCGCGCCAAAATGGCCGCTTCCACTTCGTCAAGAAGCCGCTTCGCCTCCGCCTCATCCTGATGCTTCGCTGTCAGACGAAGCGTCACTTCACCGTCGCCGGCCAGCGGCGCGATCGTCGGATTCGACTGGGCGTCGATCAAATCCGCAATCGCCGTCTCGAGCGCTGATTCACCGATGCCAAAAAAGCGGAGCACGCGCGACTCGATGCGCTCGGAAAGCGAAAACGTACGGCGCAAAAAGGCGTTTCCGTATTTTTTGAACATCGGCCGCATTTCTTTCGGCGGCCCGGGCAGCAGCATGTACGTAATGCCGTCTGCCACAAGCGCCATCCCTGGCGCCATGCCGTGCTCGTTTTTCAGCACCGTCGATCCTTCCAAGACGAGCGCCTGCTTTTTATTGTTTTCTGTCATCGGCCGGTTTGTGCGGGCAAAATACACCTCAATCGCTCGGAGCGCTTCCTCGTCGATCACGAGCCGGCGGCCAAGCAAACGGGCGATCGTCTCCTTCGTCAAATCGTCTTTCGTCGGGCCGAGGCCGCCGGTGAAAATGATGAGGTTCGCTCTCGTTTGCGCCGTTTTCACCGCCTGCTCAAGGCGGCCGGCGTTGTCGCCGACGACGGTATGGAAATAGACGTTAATGCCAAGCATCGCCAGCTGCTGCGACAAAAACTGGGCGTTCGTATTGGCGATTTGCCCAAGCAACAGCTCAGAGCCAACGGCAATGATCTCCGCGTTCAACAGACTTTTCTCCCCCTTTGTGGCCGGCTATTTCGAATGGAAAAACGCATGTCTGTTTTTCGCAAAATAATCCCAGCCAGACCAAATCGTGAAAATGACCGCCACCCACAGCGCCAATTCAGCGAACGGAAACGAAATGAGCGAGAATGGGAAGTTATGTAACAATAAAGCGGAAATGGCGACAATTTGCGTCCATGTCTTGATTTTGCCAAGCATGTTGGCAGCGACGACTTCCCCCTCGCCGGCAAGCACGAGCCGCAAGCCGGTGACGGCAAACTCGCGGCTGATGATGACAATCACCATCCATGCCGGAACGGCCCCGAGCCCGACAAGCACGATAAGCGCCGCCGACACAAGCAATTTATCGGCAAGCGGATCTAAAAATTTTCCTAAATTCGTCACCAACCCGTATTTGCGGGCATAGTAGCCATCGATCCAGTCCGTCGCTGAGGCGATGATGAAAATGAGCGCGCCGGCAAGATGGGCAACCGGAAGCTCTGTCCCGCCGATTTGGATGCTTCCCCACCCGAACGGAACGAGCATCACGATCAAGAAAAACGGGATGAGCATAATGCGCGCTACCGTAATTTTATTCGGCAAGTTCACCACAAATACCTCCGCTCATTCAACATAGTTCAGTCCGTGCGAAAAGCAGGCGCCTTCCTGCGGAAAAGCGCCCTGTTCCATCATTTCTTCAACACGAAATGCAGCTTTTGGTATACTTCCTCTTTCGGGGCAAACGGATAGGCAAACGGCTGGCCGTTTACCTTCATGTCGACGTCCAGCGTACGCCCGATTTTCACCCATACTTCGCTTTCGGCCGACAGATCGAACGTTTTCGTCTGCCCGCTTGTCAAGTTGCCGCGGTAAAACGTATGGCCTTTCGTATTGTATACTTCGACCCATGACGTTCCTTTGGATGAAAGCTCGATGGAAAACGCGCCGGAGCTGGCGACTTCAATCGTCGCCGTGTTGCCGCGCTTTTCCGTCACATTCATCGCCGCAGCCGGCTGTTCTTCTTCGCCAGTCGGCGCTGGCTGTTCATTTTGCTGTCCGTTTTCATTCGTTGCCTTCTCGTCCGTTTCCTTCGCCGACTGCTTTTGTTTCGCCTGCTCAAGCGGCGAATGTTTCGGCTTTTCGACCTCCGCTGTTTTTGGGCTTGTCTTTGTCGGCGGCTCATTTGCGGCGCCGTGCTGGAGCAGCACCCAAACGAGGACAGCCGCCCCGATGACGACCGCCGCGACAATCACTTTCGGCAGCCAATCGAGCCATTTCGCCCCCTCGGCAGACAGTTGCTGGCGCGTCTTCACGCGCGACAGCGTCTGCGGAATGTCATCTTGATAAGACTGGGGAATGTCCTGTTTATACTGTTCAAACAGCTCATCCGGATCAAGTCCGACCGCTTCAGCATATTGCCGGATGAAGGCACGCACATAAAAATTTCCAGGCATGATGGCATAGTTGCCTTCTTCGATGCCGATCAAATACCGCTTTTGAATTTTCGTCATCTCCTGCAACTCGTCCAAACTCATATTTTTTTCTTCCCGTGCTTCCCGCAAACGTTTTCCTAGTTCCGTCAACGGCCAACACCTTCCACTTTTTTAAATTAAAACCCAAATTCGGAAAATCCGTCATCGCCCAACAATGACGGGCGGTCAATCGCTTCGTAGGAAATATCTTCGTCCGGTTCATGGCGCAGCTCAATAATATAATCAAAATCATCGAGCGTGTATTCCGTATGGCGAACAAACATGTCCGGATGCTCGACGACTTTCGTCGCCTCAAGGCGCATGAGCTCACGGATGAGCTGCCAGTGCTGCTCGTTCCCGCGGCGCGTTGAGACGATGCCGTCGATAATGAAAATGTTGTCCTCGCTATACTCATCTTCCATCAACTGCGTGCGAACCGTCTGTTTAATCAGCGTCGATGAAACAAACAGCCATCGTTTGTTGGCGCACACGCTGGCGGCGACGATCGACTCTGTCTTGCCGACGCGCGGCATCCCGCGGATGCCGATGAGCTTATGCCCTTTTTCTTTAAAAAGTTCCGCCATAAAATCGACAAGCAGTCCAAGTTCATCACGGACGAAGCGGAACGTTTTTTTGTCATCGGCATCGCGCTGGATATAACGGCCGTGGCGGACGGCGAGGCGGTCGAGCAGCTTCGGCTGGCGCAGCTTCGTCACCGTAATGTTGTCCATCGTCCGCAAGATCGTCGCCAACCGTTCAATTTGCTCGTTATTGTCGCACAAAAGCAACATGCCGCGGCGCGAATCCCGGACACCGTTGATCGTCACGATGTTAATGGACAACATACCGAGCAGCGAAGCAACGTCGCCGAGCAACCCCGGGCGGTTGACATGAATTTCATATTCCAAATACCATTCCTGCTTGCCCATCCCGTCTCCTCCCTTGCCGGTGTCCGCACGAACGCCTTATGCTAAGTTCATACTACTATAATTATAAATGGAAAAGCAACCGAAAAGGAGGAAGAAAAAAGAGAGGGAGGCCCCTCTCTTTTACCGGGTGATTATTTTTGTTGGACCAGCTTGACCATCATGTTGGCAAGGGCGTGCTGCTCTTTTTCATCCGCAACGCTCCAAAGATCAGCGAGCACCCGTTCTTCCGGGTTTTTCGGGTCGACGTGTTTCGCCAAATAATCCCCGATTTGGTAAGCGACATCTGTGATCACTTGCTGAGTCAATCCTTGCTGTTGCGCTTGTTCTAAACGTTCCGCCAAAAAGTCTTTCCATTGTTCAAAGTTATCCAGTACCGACATGTCAATCCCTCCTTGTTGAATGTTTCAAGGATAGTTTGCCTGCCGAACCGGAAAATATACGTTCAACAATACCAGCCGCCGTTGACGGAAATGACTTGGCCGGTGATATACGAAGCGGCATCAGACAGCAAAAACGCCACCGTTTCCGCCACCTCATCCGGGGTGCCGAGCCGGCCGGCTGGAATTTCGTCAGTGAGCGCTTCCAGCTCCTCAGGACGAAACACCCGCAGCATATCGGTATCAATCGCCCCCGGTGCAACAGCGTTGACGCGAATGCCGCTTGGGGCAAGCTCCTTGGCCAGCGCCTTGGCAAACGCGTTCTGCCCTCCCTTTGTCATCGAGTACACCGCCTCGCATGAAGCGCCGCACAATCCCCAAATCGAGGAAATGAACACAATATGACCGCGCTTTCTCGCCACCATTGATGGGGTCAGCCTTTTGATGAGCAACGCCGGGCTTGTCATGTGAAGCCGCACCATCCGCTCGATTAATTCATCGTTCATGTCGGTCAACAATCCGTAATAGCTTGCACCACTGTTGTAAACGATGGCATCAACCGGGCGATCGATTTGCGAAACGAGCTTTTCCACCCCATCCAGTGCCGACAAATCGGCCTCAATCGGCACAATATGCACATCGTTAAGCTCTTCTTTCAGCGCTTCAACAGGCGCCCGTCGCCGATAGTAATGGAGAAAAAGTCCGTACCCCTCCCGAGCGAGCACACGAGCGATGCTTTGTCCGATGCCTCCAGAGGCTCCCGTGATCAAGGCGTAGCGCATGAAACCATCCTCTCCTTTTTGCCGCAAAAAAGCATCCTTCTCAGGAAGGATGCCTTATTGCCCTTTTGGAACGACTTCGCAAACCGCGATTTGCGAATCGCGGAAGCAAGAAGAGGCAACCGCCGCGATATCGTCCATGGCAAGGGATGAAAGCGCCGGCAAAATGTCAAACAAGTTGGATCCGTAAAACGCGTAGCGCGTAAACTGGTTGGCGATGTATTCCGGCGAGTTGAGCGCGCGCAAAAAGGCGCCGATTTTTTTCTTTTTCACCCGTTCAAATTCTTCCTTTTTTATAGTCTCCGCGGCAAACGACAGCAGCACCGTTTGAATTTCCGAAGCGAGCCGTTCAGCGTCCCTTGTATCGCCGCCGATCAACGCGAAGCCGAACCCGCGCTCTTCTGTATAATCGTACATAAATGTATCATCGATCAATCCTTCGCGGTACAGCCGTTCATAATGCGGCGAGCTTTTTCCAAACAAATAGTCCAATGCGACGTGGAAGGCAAGCTCATGCCGAAGTTTTTGTTCGCCGGCTTCAGGAACGGACGGCGCTTTGATGCCGACAAAGCATTTGTTCGTCTGCACATGCATCGGAATCACTTTTTTCTTTTCCGCTACTGCGCTCGGTTCTTCATACGCAAACCGCTTCACTTCCGGGGCTTGCGGGAACGACTTTTTCGCCTGGTTGTCGCGGATTTGCTGCATGATTTTTTGTTCATCGACCGGGCCGACGACAAACAAAAGCATGTTGCTCGGGTGGTAAAACGTTTCGTAGCACTCATACAGCAACTCTTTCGTAATTTGGGCGATCGATTCAACTGTGCCGGCGATGTCGATTTTGACCGGATGGTTGTGATACATGCTTTCGATGGCGCCGAAATAGACGCGCCAGTCTGGGTTGTCGTCGTACATCCGGATTTCCTGGCCGATGATCCCTTTTTCTTTTTCCACTGTCTTGTCGGAAAAGTACGGGCTTTGCACAAAATCGATCAACGTTTCCAAGTTTTTCTCGACGTTGTCGGTGCTTGAGAACAAATAGGCGGTGCGGGTGAACGTCGTAAAGGCGTTCGCCGAGGCGCCTTGTTTGCTGAACTGCTGAAACACGTCGCCGTCTTCTTTTTCAAACAGCTTATGCTCCAAAAAATGGGCGATGCCGTCCGGAACGCGCTTCATCTCCGTTTTACCGAGCGGGACGAACTGGTTGTCGACCGAACCGTAGTTCGTGGTGAATGTCGCATACGTTTTGTTGAATCCTTTTTTCGGCAAAATGTATACGTCAAGGCCGTTGTCCATTTTTTCATAAAACAGCTCTTCGTGCAACGTCTCATACACCCGTTTTTCCATCTTCCGTCGCCTCCATTCCAGTCAAAAAGTACACCGTATCAAGCTCCACCTTGTCAGCGGCGCGCACCACATCCTCGCGCGTCACTTGATCGGTGCCGGCAATCCATTCATCGATCGGGCGCTTTCGCGTTGAGACGACGTTATGGTACAACACCTCCACAAGCCCGCGCGGCGTATCGAGCGTCTCAAGCAGCTGGTTGCGGATGACCGCTTTCGTCTGCGCCATTTCTTCATCTGTGAAATCGCCGTTTTTCATCGCCTGCATTTGCTCATCGATGATGCGGCGCGCCTTCTCATAGTTGGCCGGTTCAATGCCGGACATGACCATAAGCAGCCCTTTATGGCTCTCAAGCCTTGAGGCGGCATAATAGGCAAGGCTTGCCTTCTCGCGGACGTTGATGAACAGCTTCGAATGGGAAAAACCGCCAAAAATGCCGTTAAACATTTGCAAGGCGTAATAATCGTCATCTTCATACGTCACATTTGTCCGATAGCCGATGTTGAGCTTTCCTTGCTTCACGTCTTGCCGCTCGATGACTTCGCGAACTTCCCCTTGCGGCTTGACAGAAACCGACGATGCGCGCTCCCGCTTTGGACGATCCGGCAAAGAGAAGCGCTGCTTCACCGCTGTGAGCACCGCCTCTTCAGCCACGTCGCCAATGACATATAGATCCAGCTCATCCTCGGCCAGCGCTCGTTCATAATAGCGATACAGCCCTTCCGCCGTGATGCCGTCCACGTCTTCAAGCTCGCCGTTTGGCGAGAGGGCGTACGGTTCGCCTTTGCACATTTCTTCTACAAGGCGCATGTTCGCATAGCGCATTTTGTCATCATACACCGCCTGAATGCGTTGACGGAGCGCCCGCTTTTCCTGCTCGACAATGTCGGTGACAAACCGCCCGCCATCAAGAGCCGGGCGGAACAGAAGATCGGCCAAGAGCTGAAACGCTTTCGAAAGCAACGGCGTTTGCTCCGGCAAAAATCGTTCATTGGCGACATCGATGCGAATCGTCATGATATGATGTTCGCCTTTTTTCGTTAAATCGACGTTCAGCGTCGCCCCATACAGTTCATCCAAATAGGTGCGCAGCGCCTTAACGCTCGGATAGTCGGCCGTGCCGCTTTGCAAGACGTATGGCAAAAGCGCGCGCAGCGTGACCGTTTCTTTAGCAAGAGGGGCCTTCATTTTCCAAACGATCGTGTTCGTTTTGTACTTATCGGTCGAAATCGTATGGACGCGAACCGGTCCGACCGCTGTGACTTTTTCGTCGACCAATCCAACTCCTCCTTACTTTTTCTCTTTGCAGATATGCACTATCTTTAATTTATTGTAAAGCGTCTTATCAACAATATACCTTTTGCCAATAGAAAAATGCAAATCATTCCATTCAGCAAAAAACGGCCGTCCGTTTTTCGGACAGCCGCTTTCATCACCGTTTTCCTTTGATGTATGGCGTGCCAGCCGCTTTCGGCGCCTCAGCGCGGCCGATGAAGCCCGCCAGCGCCAAAATCGTGAGTGCATACGGGGCGATGAGCAAGTAAACGGTCGGGACGTTTTTCAAGAACGGAATCGTTTGCCCGACGATGCTTAAGCTTTGCGCCAACCCGAAAAAGAGCGCCGCCCCCATCGCGCCGATCGGATGCCACTTGCCGAAAATCATCGCCGCAAGCGCCATAAATCCGTGCCCGGAAATCGTCGCATGGCTGAAATCGCGGGAAATGATCGTCGCGTATACCGCACCGCCCAAGCCGCCGAGCGCGCCGCTGATCATGACAGCGATGTAGCGCATTTTGGCGACATGAATCCCCATCGTATCCGCCGCCATCGGATGTTCGCCGACCGCACGCAGCCGCAGGCCAAACGGCGTTTTGTAAATGACATACCATGATACAAACGCCAGCGCAATGGCGATATATGACGGCGCGTACGCGTTAGAAAACAACAGCGGCCCGATGACGGGAATGTCGCTTAACACTGGCACGTCAATTTTGTCAAACCCAACTTGAATTTGGTCCGTCTGCCCCTTGCCGTACATTTTCTTCACTAAAAACAGCGACAGACCAAGCGCCAAAAAGTTGATCGCCACTCCGCTTACGACTTGGTCGGCACGAAATGTGACCGACGCGACAGCGTGCAGCAGGGAAAATACAGCGCCGACCACCATGGCAGCCAATAAGGCAAGCCACGGCGTCCATTCGCCAAACCGATCGGCAAACGTCAAATTAAAGACGATGCCGACAAACGCGCCGATGGTCATCAATCCTTCAAGCCCGATGTTGACGACGCCGGACCGTTCACTAAACACGCCGCCAAGGGCGGTGAAAATGAGAGGAGCCGCAAAGAAAATCGTTGTCGGGACAATCGTTTGCAAGACGTCATACACGCTCACTTACTCCGCCCCCTTTTGCCAACGAGATAACAGCCAGCGGATCATGTAGCTGGATGCAACAAAGAAAATGATGAGCGCGATAATAATATCGACGAGTTCGGTCGGCACGCCGGCGCTTGACGGCATTTCCAACGCCCCGACTTTTAAGGCGCCAAACAACAAGGCGGAGAGCAAAATGCCAAACGCGTTGTTTCCTCCGATCAAGGCAACCGCGATGCCATCAAATCCAAGGCCGGTAAAGCCGGCTTTCGTCGAGATGTTTCCAAATGTGCCAAGCCCCTCCATCGCCCCGGCGACGCCGGCAAAAGCGCCGGAGATGACCATCGCTAAAATGATGTTGGCGCGCACATTCATGCCCGCGTACTGTGACGCATGCTGATTGAAACCGACCGCCCGCAGCTCAAACCCTTTCGTCGTCCGCTCAAGCAAAAACCACATGACAAATGCGGCGGCGACAGCGATGAAAATGCCGTAATGCATGGTGGAATGATGCGTAATGGCATCAAAAAAGTCGGAGTGAAGCGATGCGCTTTCTTTCACCGGCTTTGATTTAAATCCCTCATCAGACAAAACGGAACGGATGATGGCGTTCGTTACATGCAAAGCAATATAGTTCATCATGATCGTAATAATGACTTCGTGCACTTTTAAATACGCCTTCAGCACACCCGGAATCAAGCCCCATAGCGCCCCGGCCAACGCGGCGGCCAACAAGGCGAGCGGCAAATGGATGATTTTGGGCAAATCAAAGGACACCCCGACCCAGACGGCAGCGAGCCAGCCGACGATCAGCTGCCCTTCAACCCCGATGTTAAACAAGCCGGTGCGAAAGGCAAACGCCACCGCCAAGCCCGTTAAAATGTATGGCGTCGTCTGGCGGATCGTTTCGCCGATATAGTACGTATCGCCAAACGCCCCGTACACGAGGGCGTAAAACCCAGCGATCGGGTTGTAGCCGCTGGCAAGCATCACGATCGAACCGGCGATCATGCCAAGAAGAACGGCCAACAATGGTATCAAAAATTGCTGGAGACGATTCGACTTCATCACGACACACCTGCTTCCTTCCGTTTGCTTCCGGCCATCAACAGCCCGAGCTCCTGTTCGGTTGTTTCTTTCGGATCGACGATGGCGACGATGTTTCCTTCATAAATGACAGCGATCCGGTCGCTGACGTTCATCACTTCGTCAAGCTCAAACGAGACGAGCAGCACCGCTTTCCCGCGGTCTCGCTGTTCAATGAGCCGCTTATGAATAAATTCGATCGCTCCAACATCAAGCCCCCTCGTCGGCTGGGCGGCGATCAACAAGTCCGGATCGCGGTCGACTTCACGGCCGATGATCGCTTTTTGCTGGTTTCCGCCCGACAGCGCCCGCGCCTTCGTATATTCATCCGGCGTGCGCACGTCAAATTCGCGGATGAGCTGGCGCGCTTTTTCGTAAATGGCTTGAAAATTCAACAGACCCCGTTTCGAGTACGGCGGCTGATAGTACGTTTGCAGCACCATGTTTTCGCCGATCGGAAAGTCAAGGACAAGCCCGTGTTTATGCCGATCTTGCGGAATATGGCCGACGCCGGCTTCGATGATTTTGCGCGGCGGCAAATTCGTAATGTCTCGGCCGTTGAGGCGGATTGTCCCTGATTCAGCTTTGATCAAGCCGGTTATGGCTTCAATGAGCTCGGTCTGGCCGTTGCCGTCGACTCCAGCAATGCCGACGATCTCGCCGGCGTGCACCGTCAAGTTCAAACCGTTGACCGCTTTGATCCCGCGCGCGTCCTTGACGACTAAGTCTTTAATTTCCAACACCGGTTTTCCCGGCTCAGCCGGTTTCTTAGCGGTCGTAAACTGCACCTCGCGGCCGACCATGAGCGCCGCCAGTTCGTTCGGATTCGTCTCCGCCACATTGAGCGTCGCAATTCCTTTGCCGCGGCGGATGACGGTGACGCGGTCGCACACTTCCATAATTTCTTTGAGTTTGTGCGTAATTAAAATGATGGATTTTCCTTCGCGGACGAGCGTGCGCATAATTTGCATGAGCTCGCGAATTTCCTGCGGCGTCAACACCGCTGTCGGTTCGTCAAAAATCAAAATATCGGCGCCGCGGTAAAGCGTCTTTAAAATTTCCACGCGCTGCTGCATGCCGAAAAAAATGCCGAAAANCGCGGACGAGCGTGCGCATAATTTGCATGAGCTCGCGAATTTCCTGCGGCGTCAACACCGCTGTCGGTTCGTCAAAAATCAAAATATCGGCGCCGCGGTAAAGCGTCTTTAAAATTTCCACGCGCTGCTGCATGCCGACGGAAATGTCGGCGATCTTCGCTGTCGGATCGACCGCGAGTCCATATCGTTCCGACAATTCGCGCACTTCCCGCTCCGCCCGCTTCATATCGATCGTTCCGGCCCGCGTCGGCTCGCTGCCTAAGATGATGTTTTCCGTCACGGTGAACGTATCGACGAGCATAAAGTGCTGATGCACCATGCCGATGCCAAGATCATTGGCGACGTTCGGGTCGGTGATGCGCACCGGCTTTCCTTTCACGCGGATTTCGCCGCCGTCCGGCTGGTATAAACCGAACAGCACGTTCATGAGCGTCGATTTGCCGGCCCCGTTTTCGCCAAGCAGAGCGTGTATCTCCCCCTTTTTCACTTGCAGCGTAATGTTGTCATTGGCGACAAACGTGCCAAACACCTTGCGGATATTGAGCATTTCAATCACGTATTCCAAGCGATTCACTCCTTACTCAAGCAAGGTCAAAATCACAAAATGAAAGGCGACAGCGAAACAGCCGCCCTTCATTTTATGATTTTGAAGAAGGCTAGCGGCGCGCACTAGCCTTCTTGGCCTTTGTTCGTCACTTGATCGTCGCAGCGAATTGCTCGTACTCTTTCCGGTTTGTCGGAACTTTCACTTCGCCTTTGATGATTTTTTGCTTCCATTCGTCAACTGTTTTTAACACGTTCTCCGGAATGTTGTCTTGCGTCGGGGCAATGCCAACCCCATTTTCCGGCAACCCGTACTCAATCGTTTTGCCGCCCGGGAAGTCGCCCTCTTTCGCCCGTTTCGCCGTGTCATAGACAGCGACGTCGACGCGTTTCACCATCGAAGTGAGCGTTACGTTGTACGTTTTGCCGCCGACTTTCACTTCTCCCTCCGGCGCTTGGTCTTTGTCAACACCGATGACCCAAATTTCGCGGTTCGGATCTTTCTTCTTCAAATCTTTCGCTTCCGAGAAGACGCCGTTCCCAGTCGCGCCCGCTGCATGGTAGATGATGTCGATGCCAGATGCGTACATGCTCGAGGCGATCGCTTTCCCTTTATCCGCTTGGTCGAACGCCCCGGCGTATTGCACTTCCACAGTCGCCTTCGGATTGACCGCTTTCACGCCGGCGCGGAATCCGCTTTCGAATTTTTCGATCAACGGAATCTCCATCCCACCGACAAAGCCGATTTTATTCGTTTTCGTCATTAGCCCGGCGACAACACCGACAAGGAACGAGCCTTCATGCTCCTTGAACGTGATGCTGGCGACATTTGGCTCGTCAACAACAGTGTCGACGATGGCGAAATGTTTTTTCGGGTTTTGCTTAGCGACTTCTTTCACCGCGTCGCCCATCAAATACCCGATGCCGAAAATCAAGTCAAAGTCGCTGCGCACAAGCTTGTTTAAGTTCGTGGCATAGTCAGCGTCGCTCGATGACTGCAAGTAGTCGTAGCCGCCGCGGCCTTTTTCAAGCCCGTTGTCTTTGCCGAACTTTTGCAGCCCTTCCCAAGCCGACTGGTTGAACGATTTGTCGTCAATGCCGCCGACGTCGGTGACCATGGCGACACTGAACGTATCTTTCTGATTGCCGCCTCCCGCATTGTTGCCGGCTTGTCCGCAGGCGCTAAGCAGCGTGCCGGCGGCAAACAGGACGGACAACACCAATCCGATTCGCTTTTTCACATTCACTACCCCCTGGCTTGAAAATTTGTTCTTTAATTAGTATAAAGCTTCCGCTCTCTTTCTATGTACCCATTTTCACCCCCCTTAAAAGCTGAACCGCTTCCGCATGACATGGAAGCTGAACTTGTCGGAGCGGAAGTAGTTGACGGAATAAAAAATCGGCTCATCGTTTTTATCGAAATGCATTTGCTTGAGCACAAGCAGCGCCGTTTCCGGGTCGCATTGCAAAATCGGCGACACTTTTTCATGATAGCCGAGCGGCACGATGCGCGCGACCGCATAGGCGATATCACGATGCGTTTGGTTGTGCAAGTTTTCAAACAGCGACTCCTGTTCATAGGAGATGCCCTTTGGCAAATATTTGCATAAAATTTTATCCAAGCAATAAACGACCGGCTCCCCATCGGCGGTGCGCACCCGCTCGATGAGCAACAAATTCTCGTCCGGCCGGCATTGGAAGCGGCGCATATCGTCTTCCGTCGGCTGTTGGATGGAGGAAGACAAAAAAATCGTTCCTGGCTTGCGCCCCGCTTGACGAATCATATCCGTGACGCTTGAGAGCTGCTCGATGCCGGACGTAAACAGCGGACGGGCGTTGACAAACGTTCCGACGCCGTGGCGGCGGATGATAATGTTTTCTTCTTCCAGCACCCGCAGCGCTTCCCTCAATGTCGCCCGGCTGACGCCAAGCTGTTTGGCGAGTTCAAACTCGGACGGCAGTTTTTGCTTTTCTTTGTACACTCCCGTTTCAATATCGCGCTTGATGCGATCAATCACTTGCAAGTAAAGGTGGCGGCTGTCTGATTTGATTGACATGACAACGTCCTCCGTGTTACGCATTTCCGTTGAGATCAGACCTCTGACATTAGACATATAACCTTTTTGAGATTACTATATCATTTTTTACTGGGCAAATAAATAGGTGATATCAAATTTTGTCGAAGAAAAAGAAATAGGATTGGCAACGCTTCCAATAAGATGTATGATTGAGCGGGCAGGCTTTTTTCGCCCGCCCTTTTTCCCATTTATGATGTCTTTTTTAAATCTTCCTTCGACCAAAGAACGGCGCGCGGCTTGCTTCCTTCATACGGGCCGACGACGCCGCGCTCCTCCATGGCATCAATGAGCCGAGCGGCGCGATTGTAACCGATGCGGAAGCGGCGTTGCAGCATCGAGACGGAGGCGCTTTGCATTTCAACGACAAGACGGACCGCCTCATCGTACAACTCGTCTTCAAGGGCTGAGGAAGAGGGTTCGCTGTCTTCGACGAACATCTCCTCATAATATTGCGCCTGCTGCTGTCCGATGACAAACCGAACGACTTCTTCCACCTCTTGGTCGGAGACAAACGCCCCTTGGACGCGCACTGGTTTTGAGGCCCCCATCGGCAAAAACAGCATATCGCCGCGGCCGAGCAGTTTTTCCGCCCCGCCCATATCCAAAATGGTGCGCGAGTCGATTTGCGATGATACACTGAAGGCGATGCGCGACGGAATGTTCGCTTTGATGACGCCGGTGATGACGTCCACCGACGGGCGCTGGGTGGCGATGATCAAATGGATGCCAGCGGCGCGCGCCATTTGCGCCAAACGGGTGATCGCCTCTTCCACATCCGAGGAAGCCACCATCATCAAGTCGGCCAATTCGTCGATGATCACGACGATGTATGGCAAAAGCGGCTGCTGTTCCGACGCCGTTTCGTTATGGTGGCGGATATGCTCGTTATATCCTTCAATGTTGCGCGTGCCGGTATGCGAGAACAGCTCGTAGCGCCGCTCCATTTCTTGGACGACTTTTTTCAGCGCCTGGGCCGCTTTTTTCGCGTCGGTGACGACCGGTGTCAACAAATGAGGAACACCGTTGTACACACTTAACTCCACCATTTTCGGATCGATCATCATCAGCTTCACCTCATGCGGCTTCGTGCGCATGAGCAGGCTGACGATAATGCCGTTGATGCAGACGCTTTTGCCGCTGCCGGTCGCGCCGGCGATCAACAAATGCGGCATTTTGTTTAGTTCCGCAGCGACGACTTCACCGGAGATGTCGCGCCCAAGCGGAATCAAAAGCTTCGCCTTGTCCCGTGTATGCTCAATGGCTTCCAGCACTTCGCGCAGCGAAACAGTGGCGATCTCTTCATTTGGCACTTCGATGCCGATCGCAGACTTGCCGGGGATCGGTGCTTCAATGCGGATGTCTTTCGCCGCCAAAGCGAGCGCCAAATCGTCGCTTAAGCTGACAATTTTGCTCACTTTCACCCCGACGTCCGGATACACTTCATATTTCGTCACCGCCGGACCGAGGTGCACTTGCGTCACTTTCGCCTTGACGCCGAAGCTTTGGAACGTTTTCTCCAGTTTTCGCGCGTTGGCGTAAATGTTCGCATGATCGGCCGATTGCCCGGCCGGCTTCGGCAGGCGAAGCAAATCAAGCGGCGGCAGGTCGTAATTGGTGTTTTCATGCTCGGAAAACGCAAGCGGCGGCGCCGGTTTGTCCTCCTCCCCCCCACTGTCGCCTTCCACCAGTGGATTCTTCTCTTCTTCCGGCTCAGCGGCCGACCGGACCGCGGCAAAATCGGAAATGATCGGCGGCGGGGAAAGCAGTTCCTCATCCGGCTCGACGCTGCTTGCTTCAGCCGGCTCGTCTTCCCGCTTTGCGGCCGCCCGCCGCGAGCGTCGGCTTCGGCCGCCGCTTTCCTTGCGCTTCCTCCCCGCCCGCCATTGCTTTATATCTTCGACAAACGCCAACCATTCTTTTCGCACAAACGCTGCGGCAAAAGCAACCCATTTGCCGGCCGTCTCGCGCAGCGATTTCCCGGTCAGCACGACAAAGCCGACGATGAACAGAAGGAAACAAATCCATTTCGTCCCGGGCGAATCGAACAGCTGGTAGCTGGCGGCAAATAACAGGGCGCCGACCATTCCGCCCCCTAAATCCACATCGGCCGCCTTGCCGCTTGCTTCGTTCCAAAACAGCCCCCACGTCGTCCGAATGATGCTCGGATCAAGCTCGCCGCGCCGCGACATGAGTTCAAACAGCTTGTCATGGCTCAAAAGCAGAAGCGCCGCGGCGATGGACGAAGCGCCGACAAACGGGCGGCCCGTCCATGACGGCCACTCCCGCCGCCACATGACGATGAGCGATAATAGGAAAAGTCCGCCTACTAATAGCATGTACCATTCGCCGAAAAAAAAGCGACCCACAAGCACGAGCGTCTCCCCGACAAGCCCGAGGCGGGCCATCGCAACGACAGCGACCGCGAGCAAGCCAAGTCCGATCAATTCAAAGCGGATGGTTTCCGTCCATGGCTGTGTTTTTGACGGCTTCCCTTTTCTTCTTCGCTTTCGTTTCGCCATGATCGTTCACTCCAGCATGAATGAATTGGCAAGCCGGAAAAAAGCAGCCAACAATGGCTGCTTTTTTCCGTTTGTTTTCTATTATATCATGAACGGCTGAACAATTCATTACGATGTTGCCAGAGAAGCCGGAAATCGCGCCCCAGGCGCATATTTGGCGTTTAAAAAATGGAACGGATTCGTGCTTAAGTTTTGCACGATTTCATATTCTCCCGTTTCGACAGCTTGGACGAGAAACGGAATGCCCTCGTAATACACCATTTTCCGCTTCTCATAAACAGCGGCATCGACCGGAAAAATTAAATGTTCGGGCATGATCGTATACAAAATCATTGGATCATCTTCCCTTCCCCGTTTTTCCTCATCGCGATCAGCTCGCGCAGCTTCGCCATCGCTTGGGACACGCCCCCGACTTCATCGATGAGCCCGTACCGGACGGCGTCAGGCCCAACGACGTTCGTGCCGATGTCGCGCGTCAAATTGCCTTTGGAAAACATGAGCTCTTTAAACTTTTCCTCGCTGATCTTCGAATGTTTCGTCACGAAGCGGACGACGCGCTCCTGCATTTTATCCAAGTACTCAAACGTCTGCGGCACGCCGATGACAAGCCCCGTCAAACGGATCGGATGAATCGTCATCGTCGCCGTCTCGGTGATGAACGAATAGTTGCACGACACAGCGATCGGCACGCCGATCGAATGGCCGCCGCCAAGCACAACGGAAACAGTCGGTTTCGAGAGCGAGGCGAGCATTTCGGCAATGGCGAGCCCTGCTTCCACATCGCCGCCGACCGTATTTAAAATGACGAGCAGCCCTTCAATTTTCGGGTTTTGCTCGATGGCCACAATCTGTGGAATGACGTGCTCGTATTTCGTCGCCTTATTTTGCGGAGGCAGCTGAATATGCCCTTCAATCTGTCCGACGATCGTCAAACAATGAATGTTCGTATCGGGATCCATTTGCGGGACGTTCGTCTGCCCAAGCTGGGTGATGGCCGCAGTCGCTTCCTCGGCCTTTGTTTCCGGCTGTTCGCCCTCGGTTTCCGCTTGAAAATAACGTTCCTTCTCCATCCATTTCGTCTCCTTTCTTGTCGATCATACGCTTAGTATGGCCGAAAGAAAAAAGAAAAATGCCGGCAACGGCTGACCGTTTCCAGCATTTTCCAGTTGACTTTGAGCATGATTGCATTATACTTCCATAATAATAGGCAAAATCATTGGTCTGCGCTTCGTTTTTTCAAATAAAAACTGGCTTAACGCTTCACGGATGTTCGCTTTCAACGACGACCATTCAAGCATGTACGATTCAAGGCAGCGCTCGATGATTGCCGCCACCATTTTCTCTGCTTCCTCAAGCAGTGTCTCAGACTCGCGCATGTAGACGAACCCCCGCGAAATGATTTCCGGGCCGGCGGCGATCGTTTTCGCTTCTTTATTCAGCGTGACGACGGCGATCAAAATGCCGTCTTGGGACAATAAGCGGCGGTCACGCAACACAATGTTGCCGACATCGCCAATGCCGAGGCCATCAATTAAAATATTGCCGTACGGCACTTTGCCGCCGGGGCGGGCGGCACCGCCGCGGAACTCGATCACTTCGCCTTTGTCGATTAAAAACGTCCGCTCCTCCGAGATGCCGACCGCCTTCGCCAACCGGGCGTGCGCTTTTTGCATCCGATATTCCCCATGCACCGGAATAAAGTATTTTGGCTTCATTAAATTGAGCATCAACTTTAATTCTTCTTGGCAACCGTGCCCAGATACGTGCACTTGCCGGTCGCGGTAAATCACGTTGGCGCCGGCCCGATACAAGGCGTCGATCGTTTTCGCGAACCCAAGCTCATAGCCCGGCATGACGGATGCGGCGACGATGACGGTATCCCCTTCTTTGATGTTCACTTGTTTGTTCGCTTGACGCGCCATGCGCCAAAGCGCGCTCATCGGCTCGCCATGCCCGCCGGTTGTCAAAATGACGAGCTCGCGGTCATTGTAGCGATCGATATCGTGCGCAGAAATCGTCACCTTGTCTGGAACGTGCAAATAGCCAAGGCGCACGGCGATGTCCATTACTTTATGCAGCGTTTTGCCGATGACTGCCACTTTACGCCCGGATTGGTGGGCGGCGTACAGCACTTGCTGGATGCGGGTGATGTTGGAAGCGTAGCAGGCAACAAACACGCGTCCTTTCGCATGGCCGATCACGTCAGCGATCTCATAGGCGACTACCGTATCGGAGCCGCTGTAGCCGGGGCGTTCGGCGTTTGTGCTGTCCGACAAAAGACACAGCACCCCTTCTTCGCCGATTTGCGCCATTTTCCCTAAGTCGGTGCGGTTGTTGCCGTACGGGGTTTGGTCAAATTTAAAATCGCTCGTGTACACGATCGCACCTTGCGATGTATGCAGACTGATGCCGATCGAATCGGGGATGCTGTGGATCGTGCGGAAAAACGTCACTTTCGCCTTGTCAAACACGAGCTCCGCATCCGGATGAACTTCATTGAGCTTCGCGCCCGACACCCCTTGTTCTTTTAACAGCGCCTCCGCCAACCCGAGCGTCAGCTTCGTTCCGTATACCGGCACAGACAGCTGCTTGAGCACGTAGGCGATCGCCCCCATATGCTCCTCGTGCCCGTGGGTGAGAAAAATTGCCTGAATGCGATGCTGCCGTTCAATCAAATATGTGATGTCCGGGATCACTTTGTCGATGCCGAGCATTTCGTCTTCCGGAAACATCACCCCGGCGTCGATGACAAAAATGTCCTCGTCCAATTCGACAACATACATGTTTTTGCCGATTTCTCCGACTCCCCCAAGGGCAAAAATGCGTATTTTCTCTACCGGCTTTATTTTCGATTTCAAGGCTGCGTCCTCCCAATTGTGATGCTAACCCGCTCAAAGTCACTTGCTTTTATTATAACGAATCGATGCTGAAAAACACAAGATGGTTCATTCACCAGCCAATGGATTTCACAGCCAAGGCAAAAAAAGGCCCCAACGCGCAAGCAAAGCGTTGGGGAATCGTTTCGTTACGACAGCGCATCGAGCAGGCGGCTTAGCTCCTTCCGCTCTTGTTCGGTGAGCGGCACAAGCGGAAGGCGCACCGAACCAACGTCCAGTCCGCGCAGCTGCAGCGCCGTTTTCACCGGCACCGGGCTTGGGGCGGCAAACAAGCCTTTCATGAGCGGCAGCCATTTTCGATGCAGCGCCGCCGCCTTCTGATGATCGCCCGCTAAAAAGGAACGAATCATTTCCTGCATTTCATTGCCAATGATGTGCGAAGCGACCGAGACGACGCCATTGCCGCCGATCGCTAGCACTGGAAGCGTCAAGCTGTCGTCGCCGCTGTAGAGCAAAAAGTCGTCCGGCGTACGCTCAATGATTTCCGCCATGGCGTCCAAATTGCCGCCCGCTTCCTTGACAGCGACAATGTTCGGAACTTCGGACAGCCGGATGACCGTCTCCGGAGCAAGACTCACCGACGTGCGCCCTGGAACGTTATACAGCATCACCGGCAGCGATGTGCTTTCGGCAATCGCTTTGAAATGTTGATACAGCCCTTCTTGGTTCGGCTTGTTGTAATACGGCGCCACAAGCATGACAGCATCGACGCCCGCCTCTTCCGCCTTTTTCGTCAGCTCGATCGACGCGCGCGTATCGTTCGTGCCCGTTCCAGCAATGACCGGCGCCCGGCCGTTGACGACGGAGACGACATGGCGAAAAAGCGCGATTTTTTCCTCGGTCGTCAACGTCGGCGACTCGCCGGTCGTGCCGGCGACAACGAGCGCATCTGTGCCATTGTCAAGCAAATAGTTGACAAGCTCCGTTGTTTTTGCCAAGTCGAGATTCCCTTTTCGGTCAAATGGCGTAACCATCGCCGTTATGATGTTCCCGAACTGAACCACGGTTTTCACTCCTCGCTCCAAATCGCTTCATCTTCGCCCGCATCCGCCTCGGATAAACAGAAGGCGTCATGCAGAGCGTTGACCGCCTTTTCCATATCGTCTTGCTTCACTAGCACCCAAATCGTCGTATGGCTGTCGGCGGACTGCAAAATTTGAATGCCTTGCTCCGACAAGGCAGTGACGATTTTCGCCGTCACCCCCGGTACGCCGGCAATGCCGGCGCCGACGACCGACACTTTGGCGCATCGGGGCGTCACGGCCGGTTCGTAGCCGATGCGGCGCAGGGCGGCCACCGCTTTTTCCGTCATGTCGCCGCTCACGGTGTACACAACACCGTACGGGGAAATGTTGATAAAGTCCACGCTGATCCCTTCATGGGCCATCGCTTGAAACACGTCAGACTGCAGCTCATAGTGGCCTTCTTTCGCCAGCACTTTGATTTGTGTGACGTCGGCGACGTACGTAATGCCGGTGACAAGCCGCTCTTTCACATCGCTTCCTTTTCGGCCGCGCACCGATGAAGTGACGAGCGTCCCGGGGGCATCGGAGTACGTGGAGCGAATGCGCAGCGGCACTTTCGCCTGCATGGCGATCTCCACCGCGCGCGGATGGATCACTTTCGCCCCTTGGTACGCCATGTTGCAAATTTCCGTATACGTAACGACGTCAAGCGGCCGGGCGCTCTCAACGATGCGCGGGTCGGCGGTCATGACGCCGTCGACATCGGTGAAAATATCAACCCACTCCGCGTTTAACGCCGCGCCGAGCGCTGCCGCCGACGTGTCGCTCCCGCCGCGGCCGAGCGTTGTTATGTCGCCGTTTTCCGCCATGCCTTGAAAGCCGGCGACAACGACGACGTCGTATTGCCGAAGCGCCTCAAGGAGGCGGTCGCAGCGCATTTCGAGAATTTTCGCGTTCGTATGATCGCTGTTCGTGCAAAATCCTGCCTGGGCGCCGGTGAACGCCGTCGCTTTGATGCCGTGTTCGTTCAACAAGTTGCTGAACACAACGCTTGAGATGATTTCTCCGCACGCCATAAGCATATCTTGCTCTCGTTTTGTGACATGGTGATGAACGCCGCCGATCAAACTAAGCAGCGTATCGGTCGCATATGGATCGCCGCAACGTCCCATAGCCGATACGACGGCCACGACTTTATAGCCATCTTCCAACGCCCGTTCAATATGGCGGCGCGCCAAGTTCCGCCCGCGCTCGTCGCGGACGGACGTGCCGCCGAACTTTTGAACAATGAGTTTCATGCTAACACCTCGATGCTTTTTCAAATGAGCCCGAGCTTCAACAAACTTTCTGCGATTTGCACCGAGTTCGAGGCTGCACCTTTTAGCAAGTTGTCAGCGACAATCCATAGATGGAAGCCGCGGCGGTTGTCCAAATCGCGGCGGATGCGGCCGACAAACACGTCGTACTTACCGACGCAATGGGCCGGCATCGGATACAACTGTTCGCTCGGATCATCTTGAAGCACGACGCCCGGCGCTTCGCGGAGCACCGCCTGCAAGTCAGAGGCGGTGACGCCGTCTTGTTCAATTTCGATGTACACCGATTCCGAATGGCCGCTCGCCACCGGAATGCGCACGCACGTCGCCGCCACTTTCAGCTCAGGCATATGCATAATTTTTTTTGTTTCATTGATCATTTTCATCTCTTCAAACGTAAATCCATTGTCTTGAAACTTATCGATTTGCGGAATGGCGTTGAACGCAATTGGGTAATGCTTTCGGTCCGATTTCACTGGCAAAATGTTCGCCTCCACCGGCTTCCCTTCGAGCACCGCTTTCGTCTGCTCGTTGAGCTCTTCAATGGCCTGCGCTCCCGCCCCGGAGACGGCTTGGTACGTCGAGACAATGACGCGCTCTAGGCCAAACGCCTTCCGAATCGGCTCCAACGCCACAACCATTTGAATCGTCGAGCAGTTCGGATTGGCGATAATGCCGTTATGCCACGTCAAGTCGCTTTCGTTCACTTCCGGAACGACAAGCGGCACGTTTTCCTCCATCCGAAACGCGCTCGTATTGTCGATCACGATCGCTCCGCGCCGCACCGCTTCCGGCGCCAGCGCTTTCGATACGGCGCCGCCGGCGCTGAACAAGGCGATGTCGACCCCGTCAAAGCGCTCGGGCGATGCCGCCTGCACTTCGATCTCCTCGCTGCGAAAGCGCATTTTTTTGCCGGCTGACCGCTCCGATGACAACAAAGTCAATTTTCCAACCGGGAAGTTCCGGTCTTCAAGCGTCCGCACCATTTGCTGTCCGACGGCCCCCGTTGCTCCGACGACAGCGACATGATATTGTTTTTGAGCCATCCACCATTCTCCTTCCACATCGTCACTCTAAGAAGTGAATTCATAGTCTTTATTTTATCACATTCCGCTGTGGACGAGAGAACATTTTTATGCGGAACATGGATTTTCGATTCAGTTGTAGCGGAACCGCTCGATAATGACCGGCTGCAGCTGCTTCCCTTCAAGCGCGGCGAGAATCGTATCGCGCAAAAGCGGCATGTAGGCGACCATGGAGTTCGGCTTCGCCTGCGGGGCGTCTTGGCCGAACGGGATGAAATAAATGTTTTTTGCTGCCATAAGCCGCATTAGATTGACGCCGTTTAAGCCGAGCGCATCGTTCGTCGAAATGCCAAGCACGACCGGGCGGTGGTTGCGCATCGTCGCTTTCGCCGCCATCAGCACGGGGGAATCCGTCATGGCATTGGCCAGCTTGCTCATCGAGTTGCCGGTGAGCGGAGCGATCACCATGCAGTCGAGCGGAATTTTCGGCCCGAGAGGCTCCGCTTTGACGATCGTATCGATCACTTCATGTCCGGTCAGTTGTTCGAGTTTTTTCACCCATTCTTCCCCTTCGCCAAAGCGGGTGTTCGTCGTTTTCACCGTATAGGTGACGATCGGCAGCACCTCCGCTCCTTCGTTGACAAGCTTCTCGATCTCCGGGAACACCGCATCATATGTGCAATGCGACCCGGTGAGGCCAAAGCCGATCCGTTTTCCTTTCAAGCTGTTTCCGCTCATGCATGATTCTCCTCCCGTTTTTGTAAATCTGCATATAATAGTTGCGCCAAGACGTTGGCAATGATTTGCCCAGCTGTCTTCGGCGCGACAATCCCCGGCAGCCCGGGCGCCAAAATGGCTTTCACTCCCCGTTTTTCGGCATAGCGGAAGTCAGTGCCGCCCGGTTTTGACGCCAAATCGATAATCAGCGTATGGGGCGGCATTTTGGCGATGACGCTCGCCGTCACGATGAGATGAGGCACGGTGTTGATGCAGACGTCAATGTCACGCACTTCTTTTTCCAAATCGTTTAAGTGAAACGGCACGAGCCCCATTTCTGTAATGCGGGCGAGATGCTCCGACCGGCGCGCCCCGACTTTCACTTTCGCCCCCAACGCGGCGAACGTCCGGGCGACGGTCATGCCAACGCGTCCAAGCCCCAAGACGGCAACGCATGAGCCGTGGATCGTAAAATCCGTATGCTGAATGACCATCATCACCGTGCCTTCCGCGGTCGGAATGGAGTTGTAAATGGCGACATCGTCGCGCTCAAACAACTGCACGTGCTTGCGCCCTGTTTTTTTCACCAATTCGTCCAAATACGCGTTGCTGATGCCGGAATAAATCGTGCATTGCCGCGCCGTTTTTTGCACCATCTCTTCTGTAAACGGAATCGGTTCGTGGGCAAACACGCTGTTGACGTTTCCGTCCAGCGTCGTGCCGTGAACCGGCAAAATGATCGCATCCAAATCGGCAAAATCGACTTCGCCAATCGGCAGCTTCATCGCCCCGGTGAAATGATGGGCGAGCTGGTCGAAGCCGACAAGCGACAACTTCGCGTCGAGTTCAACGAGTTTGCGGATGACTTCAAGCTGCCTAGCATCGCCGCCGATGATGGCGATATGCATTCCTGTCAGCATCATGTTGTACGCTCACCTTCTTTTCTGGCAAACTGCTCCGTTTCCTTTCCCATCTTATGTTGGAAGGAAAATATAGGTGAATATCCTTGCGGGAAAAAATGGGCGATATGCGCCCAAAGCTGACAAGAGGCAGTCATTTTTTCTGTTTTTGTTCCTTACATATAAAGTAAAGAAGCGAAAAAGGAGGAAACCAGCATGAGGCTGAGCGAGTTAAGCGGAAAAGAAATTGTCGATGTAAGCCGAGCCGAGCGGCTCGGGGTGCTCGGGCAGACCGATTTGGAAATCAACGAGCAAACGGGGCAGATCGAGGCGCTGCTCATCCCAACGGGAAAATGGTTCGGGTTTCGCAAAGACGGACAGGAAATTCGCGTGCCGTGGAAATATATTCGCAAAATCGGCGCCGATATGGTGATGATCGACGTCCCCGAGGAAGGGTGAAAGAGGCGGAAACGAAAAAGCTAACAACCTAGCGAAAGGTCGTTAGCTTTTTTGGGCTCGGTCTATGAACGGAGCGGGCGCGGCAGCACGCCGTCCGGGCTGATTAAGGCGAGCGCGTAATCGTCCGTGAAAACCGTGCGCGCCAGTTCGTTTACTTTTTCCACCGTGACACTTTCAATCTCTTCAATGATCTCATCAAGCGAGCGGTGGCGGCCGAGAAGGAGTTCATTTTTGCCGTTGCGGCTCATCCGGCTGTTCGTGCTCTCGAGCCCAAGCATCAGGCTTCCTTTCATCTGCTCTTTGCTGTTATGCAACTCTTTTTCGGTCACTCCGTCCTCCTTCAGCTGGCGAATGGTGTGCTGGATCGTTTCGAACAGCACATCAAGCTGGCTGCTTCCTGTGCCGGCGTAAATGGCGAGCAGGCCGCTGTCTTGGTAGGCGGAATGGTACGAGAACACCGAATACGCCAATCCGCGCTGTTCGCGCACTTCCTGAAACAGCCGGCTGCTCATGCTGCCGCCTAAAATATTGTTCAAGATGAGGAGCGGGTACGCGTCCGGATGGCCGATCGGCAACCCGTTGAATCCGATGCATACGTGCGCCTGCTCAGTGTCCTTTTTGCGCGCGATCTTTTGCGGCACAAACGCCGGCGTCCCTGAAGAAGGCGGCTTGCTCTCTGCGGCAAACGAGCCGAAATAGCGCTCGACCTCATCAATAAACCGTTCGTCGACGTTGCCGGCGACCGAAATGACGACGCGATCCGGTGTATAGTAGTCCGCCATATATTGGCGCAGCGTGTCGCCAGTAAACGTGCGCAGCGTCTCTTCCGTGCCCAAAATCGGATAGCCGAGCGGATGACCCGCATAGCACGCTTTGCCGAGCAAATCGTGGACGATGTCATCCGGTGTATCTTCATACATTTTGATTTCCTCGAGCACGACGTTGCGCTCCTTTTGCAGCTCATCCTCCACAAATGTCGAGTGGAAAAACATATCGGCGAGCATTTCAAGCGCCAGCGGCGCGTGTTCATCCAACACTTTGGCGTAGTAACACGTATACTCCTTCGATGTAAAGGCGTTTACTTGCCCGCCGATGCTGTCGAATGCTTCCGCAATGTCCCGGGCCGTGCGCGTCGTTGTCCCCTTGAAAAACATATGCTCTAAAAAATGGGAAATGCCATTGGTTTGCTCCGTTTCATTGCGCGAGCCGGTCCCGATCCATATGCCGATGGCCACCGACCTTACAGTCGGAATTTGCTCGAGCACGATTCGCACACCGTTTTTGCACGTATATTTGTTAATCAACTCCATGTTCCTCCTGTTTGTTTGCCAGTCTTTTCTCATCGAATAAGGCCGTCAAGCTGCCTAGGGCGTAGCCTTTTTGCTTAATCGAGATGATCAGCTCGTCAAGTGCAGCCGCCGTCGGCATCGTTGGGTGCATCAAAATGATGGCGCCAGGATGAACTTTCGATGTCACCCGTTTCACTATAACAGATGGCGACGGTTTTTGCCAATCAATTGTATCGACGCTCCATAGAATCGTTTTCATGCCGAGTTCCGCGGCGACCTCGACGACCTCGTCGCGGTAGCTGCCGCTTGGCGGGGCAAACCATTTGCATTTAACCGATGTCGCCGCCTCAATCACTTCGTTTGTTTTTTCGAGCTCGCGGCGGATGTTGTCGACAGCGAGCGTTTTCATATCGGGATGGCTGTAGGAATGGTTGCCGATTTCATGGCCGGCGTCTGCTATCATTTTTGCCATCTCCGGGTGTTTTTTTACCCATCGTCCTTCCAAAAAGAACGTCGCCTTGACATTGTATTTTTTCATCGTCTCAAGCATGTCGGGGAGGTATTCTTCCCCCCAAGCGACATTGACCGCAAACGCCACCATCGGCTTGTCAGGATGGCCGCGGTAAATCGGCGCCGGCGGCAAATCGTCCAAATGGACGCGCGGGGGCACTTGACGGAACACGAGTTTTCGCTCATCAAACATCCCCGTTTTCTTCATGTTTTGATAGGAGGCGTCAATGTCGACGGCGAGCCCGTTGTAGCCGGGCGTCGCCTTCCATACTTTATCGATGACCGCATCTTGGGCGGGAATTTCATATTGCTTCGCTTGTTTGACGATCGTGTCGTACAGCTTGTCGCGCTCTTTCATCGCGGTTGTTTCCATCGGCCGCCAGTTCGCGATGTAATCGCCAACCGGAGGCCAATGAACCGCCGCCCAGGCGGCAAGAAACATGACCGCTAGCGCCATATAGCGGGCAATTCCGTTGTTCACCCTTGTCCCCCTCCTTTTTTACTACTACAACATATGTCTTACGGGGACAGGATAGAACATAACAAAAGAGCCTTAAGAAACAAATTCCTAAGGCTTCATGCGATGGCGCTCCGGCCGTCTTCCTCGTTTTTCCCTAGATTCCCGCGGCAGTTCCCCTCCAATGTTGCGGGCATCGCGCAACACCGCTTTGCGCGACAGGTTGACGCGCCCTTGCTTATCGATTTCCGTTACTTTCACTAAAATTTCATCACCAATCGAAACGACGTCTTCGACTTTGCCGACCCGCCCTTCAGCGAGCTCGGAAATATGGACAAGCCCGTCTTTGCCGTTGAACAACTCAACGAAGGCGCCGAATTTTTCAATCCGTTTCACTTTGCCTAAGTACACTTGGCCGACTTCGACTTCGCGGACGATGTCTTCGATGATTTGCTTCGCTTTTTGGTTGGCCGCTTCATCCACAGACGAGATGAAAATCGTGCCGTCTTGTTCGATGTCGATTTTGACGCCGGTTTCGTCGATGATTTTGTTGATCTGCTTGCCGCTTGGTCCGATCACCTCCCGGATTTTGTCCGGGTTGATGTGCATGATCAAAATTTTCGGTGCATATTTGGACAGCTCTTTGCGCGGTTCGCTGAGCGTTTGCATCATATGATCCAAAATCTCGAGCCGCCCTTTGCGCGCTTGCATGAGCGCCTCTTCCAAAATCTCGCGCGTCAATCCTTTGATTTTAATGTCCATTTGCAATGCCGTCACGCCTTTTCTCGTGCCGGCGACTTTAAAGTCCATATCGCCAAGATGGTCTTCGATGCCTTGAATGTCTGTCAAAATCGTGTAATGGTCGTCGTTTTTCACAAGCCCCATGGCAATGCCGGCGACCGGTGCTTTAATCGGCACCCCAGCATCCATCATCGCCAGCGTGCTGGCGCAAATGCTGGCCTGCGATGTCGAGCCGTTCGACTCCAGCACTTCGGAAACGAGGCGGATCGTATACGGGAATTCGCGCTCCGACGGCACGACCGGCTCGAGCGCCCGTTCGCCAAGCGCCCCGTGTCCGATTTCACGACGCCCCGGCCCGCGCATCGGCCCGGTTTCCCCGACGGAAAACGGCGGGAAGTTGTAATGGTGCATAAACCGCTTCGATTCTTCAAGGTCAAGCCCGTCCAAAATTTGCACATCACCAAGCGCCCCAAGCGTACAAACGCTCAACACTTGCGTCTNCATGATATCGCAAAAGCGCGCCGAAAACAGGACGCCGACCGCCGATGAAAGCGGACGGATTTCATCGACTTTGCGCCCGTCCGGACGGATTTTCTCGACCGTGATCAAACGGCGCACTTCCTCTTTTACGAGTTTATGCAAAATTTCCTGTACTTGCTTGAGCTTCTCCTCATCCGCTTCTTCCGCCTCATATTTGGCGATGACGCCAGCTTTCACATCTTCAATGGCAGCATCGCGCGCCAGTTTCTCCGGCACTTGCACCGCTCGCTTAATGTCCGCTTCGGCAAGCTGGCGGATTTCCGCCTCCAGCGCTGGATCCGGCTCGTAAAGGACGACTTCCATTTTTTCTTTGCCGACTTGGGCGGCGATTTCCTCTTGGAAGGCGATGAGCCGCTTCACTTCCTCATGGCCGAACATGATCGCTTCCAAAATCACTTCTTCCGGCACCTCATCCGCCCCGGCTTCCACCATGTTGATCGCATCTTTTGTGCCGGCGACGACAAGATGCAGATCGCTTTTTTCCATTTGCTCGACCGTCGGATTGATGACAAACTGGCCGTCAACGCGGCCGACGATGACACCGGCGATCGGCCCTTCAAACGGAATGTCGGAAATCGTCAGCGCCACCGACGAACCGATTAAGGCCGCTACTTCCGGCGCGCAGTCTTGATCAACGCTCATGACCATCGAGACGACTTGCACTTCGTTGCGGAATCCTTCGGCAAACAGCGGGCGAATCGGTCGGTCGATGAGACGGCTCACCAAAATGGCTTTCTCGCTCGGGCGACCTTCGCGCTTAATAAACCCGCCAGGAATTTTTCCAACCGCATACAACCGTTCCTCGTAGTTGACGGTAAGCGGGAAAAAGTCAACGTTTTTCGCCTCTCGCGACGCGGTGGCTGTGCTCAACACGACCGTATCGCCGTAGCGGACGAGCGCCGCGCCATTCGCCTGTTTCGCCAGCTCGCCGGTTTCGACGATGAGCGGCCGCCCGGCCACATCGATGGAAAACACGCGTTTCTCTTGTTCCATACAGACGAGTACTCCTCTCTATGTACAGATGAAATTTAGATCAGCTGATGATTAGTATAGACGAATTGGCACCATTGTTATCATCGCCGTGTCAATCACGCCTATAAACTAGCAAAAAAGCGGGAATGCTCCCGCTTTTTTATCGACGTAATCCAAGTTTCTCAATCAATTCACGGTAGCGCGCCACATCTTTCTTGCGCAAGTAGGCCAATAAGTTGCGGCGCTTCCCGACCATTTTCAGCAAGCCGCGCCGTGAATGATGGTCTTTTTTATGAATGCGCAAATGCTCGTTCAAGTTGTTGATTTGCTCCGTCAGGATCGCAACTTGCACTTCCGGAGAACCAGTGTCGTTCTCATGGATTTTAAACTGCTCGATGATTTCGCGTTTGCGCTCCTGCGTCAATGCCATCCTTGTTCACCTCCCTAGTCCTAGATCCCCGATTGCCGAGCGGGCGTCGGTGACTCGCCTAGCCAAGCAATGGTTCGCATACATTGATTAGAATACCTCTTTTTCCGGCAAAATGCAAGTCTTTTCGCTGAAACAGCGGAAATACTGCTCCGCCTCTTTCTTGTCGCGGGCGATTTGCGCCGTCAGTTCATCGACACTGGTAAACTTCTGCTCGCTCCGCAGACGGCGGTGCCACTCAATGGTCATCGTTTGTCCATAAATATCGCCGGAAAACTCGAATAAGTGCACCTCAATATTCGGCAATCCTTCGCGCGTTTTATGGAACGTCGGTTTGTAGCCGACGTTCGCCACCCCTTCATATACTTGCCCGCCGATCACCGCCTTGACTGCATAGACGCCGACTGCCGGCAAGGCATAATCGCTGTTTAAAGCGATGTTCGCCGTTGGAAAGCCGATCATCCGCCCGCGCCGTTCCCCGGCAACGACCGTTCCTTCAAGCTCATAAAAGCGGCCGAGCAGGCGGGGAAGCTGTTCGACCGCCCCGTCTTCGAGCAGTTTCCGCACCCGGGACGAGCTCACTTTTTCCCCGTCGACCGCGAGCTTCGGAATGACCGTCTGTCCAAAGCGGCCGCGCGCATGAATCGGCATCGTCTCCATCGTTCCTTTTCCGAACCGCCCATAAGTGAAATCGAAGCCGGCGACGACATGTTTCACGTGCAACCCGTCCAAATATTGGTCAACGAACGCTTCTGGCGACAGCGCAGCAAACGTCGGCGTAAATTCAACGATGTACAGCCGGTTGACGCCAAGTGATGCAATCAGCTGCTCCTTTTTGCCAAGCGGCGTGATCGAGCGCAGCTCGGACTGTTTGCCAAGCACAACGGACGGATGAGGATGAAACGTCATCACCGCGCTTTCGTACCCACGCTCGTTGGCGATCTCGACCGCGGTGCGGATCACTTTTTGATGGCCGAGGTGGATGCCGTCGAAATAGCCCAGCGCCATCACCGTCGGGGGGAGCGCCTGGCGTTCGAGACGGTGGGGATGCGAAAGAAACAGCGTTTCCATGTCCATGACCTACCTTCTTTATTTCCGCGCTGCACCCGCGGCGTTAACGAAACACTTTGAGCGGTTTCATCAAGCCGGGGCGCGCCGGATGCTTCACGTACAGGGCCAGCGCTTCCCGCTCGGGCGAAACAAGCACGACCGGCCCGTCAAGCTTCTCTAAAAAAGCGGGAAGCCGGAGCAGCGCCCCGTTTTTTACCTTCTCTGCTACTTTATCATTGATTTCATATTTCGGCAAATGAAAAAGCGCCCGCTCGATCGGGATGAGCAAGGCATCAGCCGTCCCGTCGGCCGCCCGGCGCTCAACGTCTTCAAACGTTACGCAATCTTCAAGCCGAAACGGCCCGGACGCCGTACGGATGAGGTCGGACATATGCGCCGGATAGCCGAGCCGCTCGCCGATCATCACCGCCAGCGTACGCACGTACGTGCCTTTGCTGCACGTGACGCGAAAGCGAAATGACACCGTTTCCCCAAAGAATTGTTCACGTTCATCAAGCAGTTCGAGCTCATAAATGGTCACGCGCCGCGTCGGACGTTCGACTTCGATGCCGGCGCGCGCGTATTCATACAGTTTTTTGCCGCCCACTTTCACCGCGGAGTACATCGGCGGCGTTTGCTCAATTTCTCCGGTCAAGCTGTCAAACACCGCTTCGATTTCCGCGCGCGCAATCGGCCGGTCAACCGGACGGGCGGCGATGATGTCGCCGTCCGCATCTTCGGTTGTCGTCGCGGCGCCAAGCGTCACTTTTCCTTCATACGTTTTCGTCGTCCCGGTCAAAAACTCGGCGATGCGCGTCGCCTTGCCAAGGCAAATGGGCAGCACACCGGACACGTTTGGGTCAAGCGTGCCGGTGTGTCCCGCTTTTTTTACGCCAAGCAGACGGCGCACTTTGGCCACGCAGTCGTGAGACGTCATCCCTTTCGGTTTATTCAGCAGCAATACCCCGTCCATCGACGCACCCTTTCCGTTTCCATGATCATGAATGGAAATGGATAGACGGTTCGTCTATCCATTGTTCGGCTCCCCATCCGCCTCTTTCGCCGGGTGGTCATCGCTTGAAATTTGCCGAATCAGCTGTTCGATGCGGCTGCCGTATTCAATCGTTTCATCGATTTCAAAGAAAATTTCCGGCGTCTTGCGAAGGCGGATGCGCTGCCCGATTTCCGAACGGATAAACCCTTTCGCTTTCTCGAGCGCCTTCAACGTCTCTTCCTGCTGCTTGTCATCGCCAAGGACGCTGATGTACACTTTCGCCTGTTGCAAATCACCGGTGACCCGCACATCGGTCACCGTGACAAAGCCGATGCGCGGGTCTTTCAGCCTGCGGCTGATGATGTCGCTCAACTCTTTTTTCATTTGCTCGCCAACGCGAGTTGCCCGTATATTCATCACCCATCACCTCGGTTACAACCACTCGAATGATGTGGCCGCCCGCTCCAGCTCAGGGAACGAGTCGATCAAAGCAAGCGCACGCTCGAGCTCCCGTTCGGTCGCCCGGCGGCTGGACGTAATGGCAACAAGGCCGATGGTCGCTCGTTGCCATGCGTCTTGATGATCGATTTCGGCCACAGAGACGTTATATTTTTGCCGGATTCTTGTCATGACCCGCTGCAGGACGGCCCGTTTATCCTTGAGCGAGCGGGCGTTGTAGATGATGCATTCGCACGCAGCGAAGCCGATCATGCCCGGGCCACTTCCTGCATGATGTATGCTTCGATGACATCTCCTTCTTTGATATCATTGAAGTTTTTGATCGTCAGCCCGCATTCATACCCTTGCGCCACTTCGCGCACATCGTCTTTATACCGCTTGAGCGAATCGATTTCCCCTTCGTAGACGACGATGCCTTGGCGAATGAGGCGCACCTTGCTGTCGCGGGTGATTTTGCCGTCCGTGACATAGCAACCGGCGATCGTGCCGACTTTCGATACTTTGAACGTTTGCCGCACTTCCGCCTGACCGATCACTTTCTCTTCGTACTCCGGATCGAGCATCCCTTTCATCGCCGCTTCAATTTCCTCGATGACATTGTAAATGATGCGATGGAGGCGGATGTCGACTTTTTCCGATTCAGCGGCGCGCTTTGCGTTTGCATCCGGACGGACGTTAAATCCAATGACGATGGCGTTCGATGCCGTCGCCAGCGAAATATCCGATTCGGTGATGGCGCCGACAGCCGCGTGGATGATTTTCACCCGCACGCCTTCCACATCGATTTTTTGCAAGGCGGCGACAAGCGCCTCAACCGATCCTTGAACATCGGCTTTGACGATCAAATTCAGCTCTTTCATTTCGCCTTGCTTAATTTGTTCAAACAAATCATCCAAGCTGACGCGCGTTTTGACGCTTCGCTGCTCCTGCAGCTGCCGCTGCGCCCGCGCCTCCGCGATTTGCCGCGCCTTTTTCTCATCCTCAAACACCATGAAGCGGTCGCCGGCTTGCGGCACTTCATGCAGCCCAGTAATTTCGACTGGCATCGACGGAGTCGCCTCTTTGACGCGCCGGCCGCTGTCGTTCACCATCGCGCGCACGCGCCCGTATGTTGTGCCGACGACGATCGGATCGCCGACACGCAACGTTCCCGCTTGAATCAAAAGCGTTGCCACCGGGCCACGCCCTTTATCAAGCTTCGCTTCGATCACCGTACCGACCGCACGCCGGTTCGGGTTGGCTTTTAATTCTTCCATCTCACTGACAAGCAAAATCATTTCCAAAAGATGATCAAGGCCCTCTTTCGTTTTCGCCGACAACTTGCAGAAAATCGTATCGCCGCCCCATTCTTCCGGAACGAGGTTGTATTCCATCAATTCTTGCATGACGCGGTCCGGGTTCGCTTCCGGCTTATCGATTTTGTTGATGGCGACAATAATCGGCACGTTTGCCGCCTTGGCGTGGTTGATCGCTTCCACCGTCTGCGGCATCACCCCGTCATCCGCGGCAACGACAAGAATGACGATATCGGTCACTTGCGCGCCGCGCGCCCGCATCGTTGTAAACGCTTCATGCCCCGGCGTATCGAGGAACGTAATTTTTTTGTCATTGACCGTCACTTGATACGCACCGATGTGTTGCGTAATACCGCCGGCTTCTTGCTCCGTCACTTTGGAGTGGCGGATCGCATCAAGCAACGTCGTTTTCCCGTGGTCGACGTGCCCCATGATCGTCACGACCGGCGGCCGTTCAACCAAATCTTCCGGCGCATCGACAATTTCGATCGCTTCAAAGTTCGTCTCATCGATCGTCACTTTTTCTTCGACTTCAACGCCGTAATCTGAGCAGATGAGCTCGATGGCGTCTTTGTCTAAATCTTGGTTGATTGTCGCCATCACGCCGAGCATAAACAGCTTCTTAATAATTTCCGACGGTTCGCGGCCAAGCTTTTTCGCCAGTTCGGCCACGGTAAGCGAGCCTTCAAACGTAATTTTTTTCGGCAGCTCTTTTTCTTTTTTCGCCGGCTGCGGCGCTTGTTTTGCGGCTGGTGCTGCCTGCTTTTTCCCTTTCGCCGGCCCTTTTCCTTTCTTTTTCGCCGCTTGGAGCAGTTTCTTTTCTTGCTGTTGCGCCTCGGTTTTTTTCGTTTCCTTCCCTTTTGGCGCTCCCTTTTTCTTCGCCGGTTTCATTTTCGCCGCTTCTTTGCTGTCGTCAAAAATTTCCTCATCAGCAAAATCGGCCGCTTTCGCCGGCGTCGGCCGTTTCGGCTTCTCCGTTTTCTTTTCCGCTTTTTTCTCTTCTTTTTTCCCGGTGTTCGGGCGATATTGATGGTCGAGTTTTTCGACGACATCAGCCTCCAGCATCGCCATATGGTTGTTCACTTCAATGTTCATTTCTTTCAATTTATGAATGACGTCCTTGCTTGGAACGTTCTGTTTTTTCGCGTATTCATACACACGCATTTTCGACATACATTCACCCCCATTAAGATCGGTCGAGCATCGTTTGCAATTGGCGCGCAAACCCTTCGTCGATGACAGCGACAACGACGCGGGCGTCCTTGCCGATCGCGCCGCCAAGCACATACCGGTCCGGTACTTTGCAAAGCGGGACGCCATAAAACGTGCATTTGTCCGTCACTTTTTTTTCGGTGTTGACGGATGCGTCTTGCGAAAGCAAGACGAGCCGCGCCCGGCCCCGCTGCACTTCTTTGACGACAAGCTCCTCGCCGGAGACGACTTTGCCCGCCCGCTGCGCCAATCCAAGCAGCGATGCCCAACGGTTATGCTTCATGTCCGGCCTGTTTCTCCTTTTCCGCCAAGGCGAGCAATTCGTCATAAATCGCATCATCGATGTCTGCTTTTAAATGGCGGGCCAAAATGTTTTTCTTTTTCGCCTGCAAAATGCACTCCGGATCAAGGGTAATATACGCGCCGCGCCCCGCCTTTTTGCCGGTTGGGTCGATCGACACTTCCCCCTCTTTCGAGCGGACGATGCGCACCATCTCCCGTTTCGGCTTCATCTCTCCAGTGACGACGCATTTGCGCAACGGAATTTTCTTTTGCGCTGCCATTTTTCATTCCCCCTCACTCGATTTCCGCCGATTGATCAAACGATGGGCCGTTTTCTTCGCTATTTTCATTATCGGCCGCCGCATCGCTGAAATCAAGCGAAGTGGATGGCGCATGCGGATCAATGCCCATCTCCCGCGCTTCCGATTCGCTTTTAATATCAATTTTCCAGCCGGTCAATTTCGCCGCCAGCCGCGCGTTTTGCCCGCGTTTGCCGATGGCGAGCGACAGCTGATAGTCCGGAACGATGACCGTCGTCGCCTTTTGCTCCTCGTTGACAATGACGCGCAACACTTTCGCCGGGCTTAACGCGTTGGCGACAAACTCCACCGGATCGGCCGACCAGCGGACGATATCGATTTTTTCTCCGTTCAGCTCATCAACAATGGCCTGCACGCGTTGCCCTCTCGGTCCGACGCATGCGCCGACCGGATCGACCTCCGGGTTGTCGGAGTGGACGGAAATTTTCGAACGGTCGCCGGCTTCGCGGGCGATCGATTTAATCTCGACCGTTCCGTCGTAAATTTCCGGCACTTCGAGCTCAAACAGCCGTTTCAACAGTCCCGGGTGGGTGCGGGAGACGAAAATTTGCGGCCCTTTTGTCGTTTTTTCCACTTTCGTAATGTATACTTTCAACCGGTCGTGCGGCTTATAGGTTTCATTCGGCATTTGTTCGTTTGCCGGCAGGAGCGCCTCCGCCTTGCCGAGGCTGACGTAGACAAAGCGCGGGTCGACGCGCTGAACGATGCCGGTCATAATGTCCTCTTCACGGTCGACAAATTCGGCGTAGATGATGCTCCGCTCTGCCTCGCGCACGCGCTGGGTGACGACTTGCTTCGCCGTCTGTGCGGCGATGCGCCCGAAATCGCGCGGCGTCACTTCGAGCTCGATGACGTCGCCGATTTGATAATTCGGATTGATCCGCTGCGCGTCCTCAAGTGAAATTTCAAGGCGCGGATCGGCCACCTCTTCGACGACATCTTTGCGCGCGAACACGCGGATCGTGCCGGTGTCCATATTGAGATCGACGCGCACGTTTTGCGCCTGGCCGAAATTGCGTTTATACGCTGAAACGATCGCCGCTTCGATCGCTTCCATCACGACTTCTTTGCTGATGCCTTTTTCCCGCATCAGATCGGCTAACGCCTCAAGCAATTGCGTGTTCATGCAACAAAAATCCCCCTTTTGCGATTAGAAGAAAATAACGGCTAATCGGGCGCTTGCCACTTTTTCATACGGAATGGCGACCGTTTTTTGCCGTCCGCGGTCTTTGACCAACAGCGTCACGGTCGTTCCGTCAAAAGCGGTTAGTTCGCCTTCAAACTGCTTTTCTCCTTCAATGGGCTCATACGTTTTGATATATACATTTTTCCCAATGGCCTTGGCAAAATCTTTTGCCTTTTTCAGCGGCCGCTCTGCTCCGGGCGATGATACTTCCAAAAAATAGTTATGCGGAATCGGATCGACTTCATCCAGCTTTTCGCTCAATTTTTCGCTGACAGCACCGCATTGTTCAATATCGACGCCATCGTCAGAGTCAATGAAGACGCGCAAAAACCAATTTTTCCCTTCCTTCACATATTCAATATCGACGAGTTCAAGCCCCATTTCGTCCAAAATCGGTGTGACGAGTTGTTCGACCGTTTCTGTCACCTTTTTGCTCATTGTGTTCCTCCTTACCGAGCAAACGTGCATGCGTGGCATAATGAGAAAATCCCCTGCACAAGGCGGGGAATGAACGAGAGACGGGTGCCCATTCAAGACGAAAGAGTGGGTTTCCCCACTCTCTGCTTGCCATTATCTTTGCCAATTCCACTAAAACTATAACACATTGGGAAATATATTGCAACGGGAAACTGCCGCTCGGGCGAAAGAGCGCTGTCCGCTTCCTTCAGCGGCGGCGTTTCCACTAAAACAGCGACAGCTGGTTATGGTCTGGAAGCGAGTCAAGGCAGCCGCGGCTTTCTAGATACTCGAGCAGCGTTTTCGACAATTTGCCGCGCTGTTGCAAATCCTCCTTCGACAAAAACTCACCTTCCTCGCGAGCGCGCACGATCGCCTGCGCCACGTTCGTCCCAAGCCCCGGAATGGCGTTGAACGGCGGAATGAGAGAATTGCCGTCAATGACGAATTCCGTCGCCTGCGAGCGGTACAAATCGATATTTTTAAAGGAAAAGCCGCGCTCGCACATCTCTAAGGCCACCTCAAGAACCGTGAGCAAGCTTTTTTCTTTCGCCGTCGCCTGAATGCCTTTGGCGTTGATTTCCTCAATCCGCTTGCGAATGGCGGCTGATCCTTTGATCATGGCGTCAAGGTCAAAGTCCTCCGCCCGCACCGTAAAGTACGACGCGTAATACAAAAGCGGATGGTGCACCTTAAAGTAGGCGATGCGCACCGCCATTAACACGTAGGCGGCGGCGTGCGCTTTCGGGAACATGTACTTGATTTTTTTGCATGAATCGATGTACCACTCCGGCACGTCATGTTTGCGCATTTCTGCTTCAAACTCCGGCGTTAAGCCTTTTCCTTTGCGCACGGATTCCATGATTTTAAAAGCGAGCGACGGCTCGAGCCCGCGGTAAATCAAATAGACCATAATGTCGTCGCGGCAGCCGATGACTTCCGATAACGTACACGTGCCGTTTTGAATGAGCTCTTGCGCGTTGCCGAGCCACACATCGGTGCCGTGCGACAAGCCGGAAATTTGCACGAGTTCGGAAAACGTTTTTGGCCTTGTCTCTTCCAACATTTGTCGAACGAAGCGCGTGCCAAACTCCGGAATGCCGATCGTGCCGACATTGCACATGATTTGCTCCGGCGTAACGCCAAGCGGCTCGGTGCTGCTGAAAATGCCCATCACATCCGGGTCGTCGGTCGGGATCGTTTTCGGATCGATGCCGCTTAAATCTTGCAGCATGCGAATGACCGTCGGATCGTCGTGCCCGAGAATATCGAGCTTCAACAAATTGTCGTGGATCGAATGGAAGTCGAAATGGGTCGTCCGCCATTCAGAGGACGTGTCATCGGCCGGATATTGAATCGGCGTAAAATCGTAAATTTCCATATAATCAGGGACGACGATGATGCCGCCCGGATGCTGTCCGGTCGTCCGCTTCACCCCGGTGCAGCCAGCCGCGAGCCGGTCGATTTCCGCGCCGCGCAGCTCTAAGTTATGGTCGCTCGCATACGCTTTGACAAATCCGTACGCCGTTTTGTCAGCGACCGTGCCAATCGTCCCGGCGCGGTAGACGTTGTCTTCGCCAAACAGCACTTTCGTATAGTTGTGGGCGCGCGGCTGGTATTCGCCGGAAAAGTTCAAGTCGATATCCGGCACTTTGTCGCCTTTAAAGCCGAGAAACGTCTCAAACGGGATGTCGTGCCCGTCTTTCTTGTATTTCGTTCCACATCGCGGGCAGTTTTTATCCGGCAAATCAAACCCTGAGCCGACTGAACCGTCGTTAAAGAACTCCGAATGCTTGCAGTTTGGGCAAACGTAATGCGGCGGCAGCGGATTGACCTCGGTGATTTCCGTCATCGTCGCGACAAACGACGAGCCGACCGATCCGCGCGACCCGACAAGGTAGCCGTCATCGAGCGATTTTTTCACAAGCTTGTGCGAGATCAAATAAATGACGGCAAAGCCATGGCCGATGATGCTTTTTAGCTCCTTCTCAAGCCGCTCTTCAACAAGTTTCGGCAACGGGTCGCCGTAAATTTCCTTCGCNCGTGTCTTGTTGTCCGTATGTTGCATGTCGTTGATATGTACCTTCGTGCAAATAGTACACATGAATCATTTTATTAGCAGTATCAACAAAAAAATAGCCGAAAAATTTTTTCACAAGCTTGTGCGAGATCAAATAAATGACGGCAAAGCCATGGCCGATGATGCTTTTTAGCTCCTTCTCAAGCCGCTCTTCAACAAGTTTCGGCAACGGGTCGCCGTAAATTTCCTTCGCCCGCCGGTAGCTCATTTCCCTGATTTCCTCGTCCGCCCCTTCGATGCGCGGCGTATACAGCTCATCTTTGATCGGCTTGACATCGCCGATTAACGAAGCGATTTTTTGCGTGTTGTCAACGACGATTTCCTTCGCTTTTTCCGGCCCTAAAAACGAGAAGCAGTCAAGCATTTCATTCGTCGTACGGAAATATACATCCGGCAGTTCATGGCGGTTGAGCGGATTCGCCCCGCCTTGCGAATGGATTAAGATTTTCCGGTAAATTTTATCTTCTGGGTTCAAGTAATGGACGTTGCCAGTGGCGACAACCGGGATGTCAAGCTTCTCACCAAGGGCGACGATGCTGCGGATGATGTTTTTGATCATCTCTTCGTCTTTCACATAATCCATCTCGATGAGCGGCTTGTACACGTCCGGCGGATGCACTTCAAGAAAATCGTAAAAACGGGCGATGTCTTCGACTTCTTCCGGCGCCTTTTGGATCAAGTTGTCAAACAGCTCTCCTTTGTCGCAGCCCGAGCCGACAAGCAGGCCGTCGCGGTGCTTGACGAGCACGGAGCGCGGGATGCGCGGCACACGGTGAAAATATTGAATGTGCGACAATGACACAAGCTTGAACAAATTTTTCAATCCAGTCTCGTTTTGCGCCAACAGCGTCACATGGAACGGGCGCGCAAGCCGATAGGACGCTTCGCTGTGCGTGCGGCTGTTTAATTCGTCATGAAACAGTATGCCGCGCTCTTCCGCTTCCTTCAACAGCCGCATAAGCAAATGCCCGGTCGCCTCCGCGTCGTAGATGGCGCGGTGATGCTGCGTCAATTCAATGTCAAATTTTTTGCACAATGTATTGAGCCGATGGTTTTTCAAATCCGGGTATAAAAAACGGGCCAGCTCGAGCGTATCGATGACTGGATTCGCGATTTTGCCGCGCCCCATGCGAGCGAAGCCCGCGTTTAAAAAACCGATGTCAAAGCTGGCGTTGTGGGCAACAAGCGTCGCATCGCCGGCCCAGTCAACAAAACGGGCTAGCACCTCGTCCGGCTTCGGGGCGCCTTTCACCATCTCATCGGTGATCCCAGTCAGCTCCATCGTTGTCACTGACAACGGATGTCCAGGGTTGGCAAACGACATGAACCGGTCGATGATCTCGCCGTCTTTCACTTTCACCGCCGCCAGCTCAATGATCGTATTGTACACAGCCGACAGGCCCGTCGTCTCGACGTCAAAGACGACGTACGTTTCCTCCGAAAGACGGCGGTGCGTTTCATTGTAGGCGATCGGCACGCCATCGTCGACGATGTTCGCCTCAAGGCCGTAAATGACCTTCATGCCGTGTTTTTTCGCCGCGCTGTAGGCCTCCGGAAACGACTGAACAACGGCATGGTCGGTGACGGCGATCGCCGGATGCCCCCATTTTTTCGCTTGCTCAATGAGTTTTGTCACCGAGGTGACCGCGTCCATTTGGCTCATCGGGGTATGCAAATGGAGCTCGACCCTCTTTTCCCCTTCCGGCGCCGTATCTTGCCGTTCGTTTGCGGCGATTTCGTTCAAATCGTTGGCGATGATGACCAAATCACGGACGAACGTATCGTTTTGCACGCTGCCGCGCACTTTCACCCACATGCCTTTTTTGACGCCGCTCATGAGCTCGGCGTCCTCTTTGTCGCGCGAGAACATTTTGACTAAAATCGAGTTCGTGTAATCTGTGATTTTCATGGTCAACAGCGTGCGGCCGCTTTTTAATTCGCTCACTTCGGCGTCAAATACATAGCCTTGCACAACGACGCGCCGCTCTTCTTCGACGATCGTTTCAAGCCGCCGCACCGGCTCCTCGTCGCGGATCGGATAGCCGATGACAAGCGGACCGGACGGCGGCGCAGACGCGGCCTTTTCTTCTTCCCTCGCTAAATCGGTCAGTACAGCAAGCGCTCGCTCTTCGTCCTCTTGCTGTTTTTGCGCCAAAAACTGTTCCATTTCTTGCTTGGACGGCTCAACGCTGACGTCAAGCTGAAGGGGGGGGAACCCAAACGAAGCGTACACATCAGCGATTTTTTTGGCGAACCGCCGTTTGATCGCCAGCGCTTCCGCTTCATGGCGGGCAACGACAAGCAGCTTGTTTCCTTTCAGCTCGGGCGTCTGCCGGCTGAGCCAATCGACAAGCGGCGACATGCCTTCTTGCAGCTCGGCAAGGCAAAGCGGCCAATACGCCTGCACATCCGCCTCAGTTACGCGCGGCGCTTCGACCTCCATCGTATGGCGGACGGCGGCGATATGGCGGAACGCCGTCTGCAGTCGATCGGCAAACGTTTTGTATACATGAACCGGCAGCACGTTGTCGAACTGAAAATAAAAATGCCAGCTTTTCTCCTCTTTATCGATCACGACTTTGCGAATGGCTGCCTCACGAAAATGCGGCATCCATTCGTCCGACGTCATCTTCAACTGCTCAAGCAGGATGAGAAACCGCTCTTTTTGCTCTTTTGTCACCATGACGTCCGTTTGTTCCCCTCTCAACATCATTCTCTTTCTATATCATACCATAACAAAAGCGCCGGCGAAAAAGACAGAATTCTTTTTCGCCAGCGCCGGCACTCATGATTGAAGGAGACGGCGCGCAGTGTCGACAAGCTCGCTGACCGGCACATCGAACGTCTCGCCTGTTTTCCGCACTTTTACTTCCACAACGCCTTCGCCCGCTCGCTTGCCGACGGTGACGCGGAGCGGAATGCCGATCAAATCGCTGTCGGCAAACTTCACTCCGGCCCGTTCGGGGCGGTCGTCATACAACACTTCAAACCCAGCCTGTCCGAGCTTTTCATACCACTCTTCCGCCAACGCGCGCTGTTCATCGCTTTTTGCGTTCGCTGTAAGCAAATGGATGTGAAACGGTGCGACCGAAGCCGGCCACACAAGCCCGTGTTCGTCAGCAAACTGTTCGGCGATTGCGGCCACCAATCTTGATACGCCGATGCCGTAGCAACCCATGATCATCGTCTGCGTTTGGCCGTTTTCATCCAAATAGACGGCGTTCATCGCTTCGCTGTATTTTGTCCCCAGCTTAAACACATGCCCGACTTCAATGCCGCGGGCAAAGCGGATCGTCCCTTTGCCATCTGGAGACGGGTCGCCTTCTTTTACGAAGCGCAAATCGGCGTATTGACTGACGGCAAAATCGCGGCCCGGGTTGACTCCGATGTAATGGTATCCTTCCTCGTTCGCGCCGCAAACGCCGTTGACGATGGCGGCGACAGCATGGTCCGCGATCACAGTGACGTCTTCGCTGACGCCGATCGGGCCGAGCGAACCAATTGGAGCGTTCATCACCCGCTCCGTTTCTTCCGGCGTCGCCAATTCGACGACCGTCGCGTCGAGCACGTTTTTCACCTTCACCTCGTTCGCTTCATGATCGCCGCGGACGAGAACGAGCACATAGCGGCCGTCCACATTGAACAAAAGCGATTTGATGCAGCGCTCCGGCGATATTTGTAAGTGCGAAGCGACTTCAGCGATCGTTTTTTGCCCCGGCGTCGCCACTTTTTTCAATTCGGCTGGCGGCTCATCGCTTTTTTCGTACGTCGCCACGACCGGCGCCATCTCGATGTTGGCGGCATAGTCAGACGCATCGGAGTAGGCGATCGTATCTTCGCCGATGTCCGAGAGCACCATAAACTCATGCGTATCTTTGCCGCCAATCGCCCCCGAGTCGGCGATGACGGCGCGGAAGTTCAATCCGCAGCGGCGGAAAATGTTCGCATACGCCTCATACATGTTGTTGTACGTTTCATCCAAGCTTTCTTTCGACGTATGGAACGAGTAGGCGTCTTTCATCATGAACTCGCGGCCGCGCAACAGCCCAAAACGCGGACGCTTTTCATCGCGGAATTTCGTTTGGATTTGATACAAGACAAGCGGCAGCCGCTTGTACGTTTTCACCTCGTCGCGGACGATCGCCGTGATCATTTCCTCATGCGTCGGCCCGAGGGCGAAATCGCGCTCGTGCCGGTCTTTTAAGCGCATCAGCTCCGGCCCGTACGAGTACCAGCGGCCGGACTGCTGCCAAAGCTCAGCTGGCTGCAAGGCCGGCATGAAGAGCTCCATCGCTCCAATCCGGTTCATTTCCTCGCGAATGATGGCTTCCACTTTTTGCAAAACACGCTGCCCAAGCGGCAAAAACGTATAGACGCCGCTTGCGCTTTGACGAATGAAGCCGGCCCGGAGCAGGAGCTGATGGCTTTTCACTTCCGCATCCGCCGGCACTTCACGCAACGTCGGAATAAATGCTTGACTTTGTCTCATCCATTAGCCACCTCGTTTTCTCTCTATAGGAAAAATTTTTGAATGTCATTCCATGTCACCACAAGCATAAGCAACATAAGCAAGGCAAAGCCGATAAAATGAACCATTCCTTCTTTTTGCCGGTCGACCGGCTTGCCGCGCACCGCTTCAATGGCGAAAAAGAGGAGCCGCCCGCCGTCTAGCGCCGGCAATGGCAACAAGTTGACAATCCCCAGGTTGATGCTTAAAATCGCGCCCCATTTCATCAAGTAGTAGATCCCAGACTCAGCCACTTTGCCGGTCGATACGGCGATGCCGACCGGTCCGGACAGCATGTCAAGCTGAAACTGGCCGGTGATCAATTGGCCGAGCCCCGTTACAATTTCCCGCGTCCAGTAATACGTCTCAACCAGCCCTTGCTTGATCGAGCCCAACACCGATTTTTCCATCGGCTGATAGACGCCGATCAAGCCGATCGTCTCCCCTTGCACCGTTTTCGCCTCCGGAGTGACCGTCACACTCCGTTTTTTCCCATTCCGCTCAATTTGAAACTGAAGCGGTTCTCCCGGATGGGCGCGAATCGTGTTGACGATTTCCGTCCATGTTTCCATCCGTTCGCCGTTAATGGCGATCACTTCATCCCCTTGCTTCAAGCCGGCGGCGCGCGCCGCTCCTTCCGGCGTCAGCTCGCCGATCACCGGCTTGTCGACCGGATAGCCTTGCAAAAGACCGATGATGATAAAGACAACGAGCGACAAGAGAAAGTTGGCGAGCGGTCCGGCCAAAATCGTCATCGTTCGCTGCCCGAGCGTTTTTGCCGCAAATTGGCGATGGTACGGAGCAATTTGAATCTCTTGGCGGTCGACGACGAAAAACGCCGGCTCCTTGACCGTAAACCGCTCGAACCGCTCGCCGTCCGTATAGCCGGTCACATACATGCCATGCTCTAAATCGGCCTCTTCCACTTCCACTACGCGGATATTCGGATAATCGTCCTTATGGTTGAGGACGATTTTTTCCACTTGGCCGCTCTCATCAAGCAAAAGACCGACGACTTGCCCACGCTTCAATTCAATCGTCTCCGGGTCTTCACCGGCCATGCGGACGAAGCCGCCAAGCGGGAGCAGGCGGATCGTGTACACCGTTTCGTTTTTCTTGAACGAAAACACTTTCGGTCCGAAGCCGATGGCAAATTCGCGGCACAAAATGCCGGCCCGTTTTGCTAGCAGCAAGTGGCCGAGCTCGTGAAAAAAGACGAGGGCACCAAAGACGACGATAAATGAAATGATCGATTCCAACGTTTCAACCACCTTTATGATAGTAGTGAGCGGACGTAGGCGCGCGCGTCCGCATCGATTTCACGAATGTCCTCAAGCTGCGGATCGCTCACTGGCCGATGGCGCTCGAGCGCGCGTTCAATCCACTCCTCGATGGCCAAAAACGGAATGCGCCCGGCTAAAAACGCCGCCACCGCCTCCTCATTGGCCGCATTCAACACCGTCGGCAGCGAGCCGCCGCGCTTGCCAGCCTCATAGGCGAGACGCAAACAGCGATAGCGGTCGAAATCAACCGGGGCGAAATGGAGCGCCCCAAGCGAGATTAAATCAAGCGGCTTGGCGGATGGGAGCGGCAACCGCTTTGGATACGCAAGCGCATATTGGATCGGAACGCGCATATCCGGCGTTCCAAGCTGCGCCAATACACTTGTGTCACGGAACTGAACGAGCGAATGGATGATGCTTTCTCGATGCAAAACAACCTCAATCCGCTCATACGGCAGCCCGAACAGCCAATGAGCCTCAATGACCTCAAATCCTTTATTCATCATGGTCGCCGAATCAATCGTAATTTTTGCCCCCATCGACCAGTTCGGATGGCGGAGCGCCTCCTCAACCGTCACATGAGCGAGCTCTCGGCGCGTCTTGTCGCGGAAGCTGCCGCCGGATGCGGTCAGAATGAGTTTGTCAACTTGTTCCATCCTTTCCCCTTGCAGACATTGAAAAATGGCGGAATGTTCACTGTCAACTGGCAACAGCGGCACGCCGCGCCGCTTGGCTGCAGCCATGACGAGATGTCCGGCGACAACGAGCGTCTCTTTGTTGGCGAGGGCGATCGCTTTTCCCGCTTCAATCGCCTTCAGCGTCGGCACAAGGCCGACGCTGCCGACGACAGCGGTGACGACAACATCGGCTTGTGGGCAAACGGCTGCTTCAATCAATCCTTCCTCTCCGTACACGATCGTCGTCCGCCCGCGGTACTCGCGATAAAGAACTTCATACGCATCACGGTCAGCGACGGCGACAAGACTTGGGGAAAATTCAGCGATCAGCCGCCTCGCCGCCTCGATATTTTTCCCGACCGATGCGGCGGCCAAGCGGAATTCGTCCGGATGGGCGCGGATGACATCGAGCGTCTGTGTGCCGATCGATCCGCTCGCCCCTAATATACTAATATATTTCAATCGTTTCACTCCTCACCCGCTTATCGTGCGATTTCAAGCAATATGTACAATATCGGCAGCACGAACAGCAAGCTGTCAAACCGGTCTAAAATGCCGCCATGTCCCGGCAAAATCGCCCCGGAATCTTTGACGCCGTAATGGCGCTTAAATGCCGATTCGATCAAATCGCCGAGCTGACCGAACGCCGACAGCAGCAGCGCGACGCCAAGCGCGGCCGCCAAACTGCCAAACGGCGCCGCCGCCCACTCGTAAATCGCGGCGACAACAGCCGCGGAAGCGATGCCGCCGATGGCGCCTTCCACCGTTTTTTTTGGGCTGATCTCCGGCCATAGCTTGCGCCGGCCAAACGCGCGGCCAAAGAAATACGCCCCAATGTCAGTCGCCCAAATGACAAACAAGGCATAAACGAAGTACACGAACCCAACCAAACGAACAGCGCCGAAACAGAAAAACCCTACGCCGACATAGACGACCGCCAAAACGACAAACGCCGCCTCATCGAACGAGAGCGCATTTTTCGTCACGACCGTACCGACAAGCAGCAAAAAAGCCAAAGCGGCGAGCACGCCAAATTTGGCGGTCCCAGACGCCAACCACTCGCCGCCGTAACGGGCGGGAACGAGCAACAGCCAAAGGGCGATCAATCCAGCCGCCCCGACAAACGACAACGGGTGCATCCCTTTCATCCGCAACAATTCAAACAGCCCAATCGTGGCCAATATATATGTTACTATTATAAACGGAAATCCGCCAAAAATAACAATCGGCAAAAAGAGCGCCGCCGCTATGACTCCGGTGATGATTCGCTGCTTCATCGCGCTGACACTCCTCCAAATCGGCGGTCGCGCCGCTGGTAAGCGGCAATCGCCTCTAAGAAATGTTGCTCCGTAAAATCCGGCCATAAGACATCCGTAAACCAAAGTTCCGTATACGCCAACTGCCAAAGCATGAAATTGCTCAAGCGAATCTCCCCGCTCGTACGGATGAGCAAGTCAGGGTCAGCGAGCCCGCTCGTCATCAAGTACGAGGAAATGAGCGGCTCGGTGATGTCTTCCGGCGCGAGCATCCCGCGTTCAACGTCTTTGGCGATCTGCTTTACGGCGGCAGTGATTTCCGCCCGGCTTCCATAATTAAGGGCAAAGTTTAACACAAGGCCGGTGTTGCCGCTTGTTTCCTTCACGGCTTTCTCGACCGCCCGGCGCGTATGATCAGGCAGCGCCTCCGCATGACCGATCACTTGGACTTTGACATTTTCGGCGACGAGCTCGGGAAGAAACGTCGTCAAAAACTGTTCCGGCAGCTTCATCAAATAATCGACTTCACTTTTCGGACGTTTCCAGTTTTCTGTCGAAAACGCGTAAAGCGACAAAATCTGAATCCCCAGCTCATTCGCAAAACGAGTGATTTTGCGCACAACTTGCATGCCTTCGTAATGGCCGGCCGCCCTTGGCAGCGCCCGCTTTTTCGCCCATCTCCCGTTTCCGTCCATAATGATGGCGACGTGGTTCGGCATCGGATGCCTGAGCACCTCTTCTTTCGTCACCGGGACGTCTTTCTCTTTTGTTTTTCGCATTTTATTGAACATACGAGTCCTCCGGGATCGTGTTTTGCCTTTCCATTATAGCAAAAAAACCCTCCATCAACATAGAGGGTTTGCATGGTTTTGCCTATACTTCCATCACTTCTTTTTCTTTTTCTTTTGTGATGGCGTCAATTTTGGCGATGTGGTCATCGGTCAGCTTTTGCACTTCGTCCGTGTAGCTGCGGAGCTCATCTTCCGTAATCTCGCCGTTTTTCTCGAGTTTTTTCAATTCATCGTTCGCATCGCGGCGGATGTTGCGCACCGCGACTTTCGCGTCTTCTGAATACTTTTTGACAAGCTTCGCGAGCTCGCGGCGCCGTTCCTCGGTGAGCGGCGGAATGACAAGACGAATGACCGATCCATCATTCGATGGCGTCAGCCCTAAATCCGATGCTAAAATCGCTTTTTCCATTTCTTTAATGGCCGATTTGTCGTACGGCTGAATGACAAGCAGCCGCGCTTCCGGCACGCTGATGGAGGCCAGTTGGTTGATTGGCGTCGGCACGCCGTAATAGTCAACGGTTACTTTCTCAAGCAGCCCTGCGTTCGCCCGTCCGGCGCGAATGCTTGCCAGCTCGCGGGTGAACGCTTGCACCGCTTTATCCATCTTTTCTTTCGCCTGTTGGATCACTTGCTTTGCCATCGTTATTTCCCCCTTACGATCGTTCCGATGTTTTCACCTAACACAGCGCGTTTAATATTGCCTTCTTCCATAATCGAGAAGACGATGAGCGGAATGTTGTTGTCCATGCAAAGCGAGGAAGCAGTCGAATCCATGACGCCGAGCCCTTGCTTGATGACGTCCAAGTACGACAGCTCATCGTATTTGACCGCATTGGCGTCGACGTTCGGGTCGGCGCTGTAAACGCCATCGACGTTGTTTTTCGCCATTAAAATGACGTCCGCCTCGATTTCCGCCGCCCTGAGCGCCGCGGTCGTATCGGTCGAAAAGTACGGGTTGCCTGTGCCGGCGGCGAAAATGACAACTCGTTTTTTCTCAAGATGGCGAATCGCCCGGCGGCGAATGTACGGTTCGGCCACTTGCCGCATTTCAATCGATGTTTGCACCCGCGTTTCCACACCGAGCTGCTCAAGGCTGTCCTGCAAGGCGAGGGCATTCATCACCGTCGCCAACATGCCCATGTAATCAGCCGTCGCCCGGTCCATGCCCATTTCGCTTCCCGTTTTTCCACGCCAAATGTTGCCGCCGCCGACGACGATGGCGACCTCGACGCCCAGTTCAACAACTTCTTTCACTTGTTTGGCGATCGACTGAATGACCGCCGGTTGAATGCCAAACCCTTGCTTTCCGGCGAGCGCTTCCCCGCTCAACTTTAACACGACGCGTTTGTATTTTGGCTGTTCCATGTCCAACCTCCATGATGCGAATCACTTTGAAAAACAGGGAACACGCGCGTGTTCCCTGTTGCGGTCCGTCATTGTTTTCTGACTTGGCTCATGACTTCTTCTGCAAAATTGTCTTGGCGTTTTTCGAGCCCTTCGCCGACTTCGTAACGGATGAACTGCTTGACTGTTGCTCCGTTCGATTCGACGTATTGGCGCACCGTCACATCCGGGTTTTTCACGAACGCTTGCTCGAGCAGGCAGACGTCTTCGTAAAACTTGTTCAGCCGGCCTTCGACCATTTTTTCAACGATTTTCTCCGGCTTGCCTTCGTTTAAGGCTTGCTGCTTCAACACTTCACGCTCATGCGCAATCTCTTCCTGCGGCACGTCGTCGCGCGAGACGTATTTCGGATGAAGTGCGGCAATGTGCATGGCGACATCTTTGGCGACGTCTTCGCTCGCATTGCCGGCTAATAACGTTAATACGCCGATGCGCCCGCCCATGTGCAAGTACGCACCGAACGTTTCGCCGTCCGCTTTATTGACGACGGCAAAGCGGCGAAGCGTAATTTTTTCACCAATTTTGGCGATCGCTTCGTTGATGTAGTCTTGGACGGTCGAGCCGTTGTCCATCGTTTGACCGAGCGCTTCATCAAGCGAAGCCGGCTTTTGTTTCAGCAAGTGGGCGGCCAGCTCTTTGACAAGCGTTTGGAATGCTTCGTTTTTCGCAACGAAGTCCGTTTCCGAGTTCACTTCCAAAATGACGGCGGTATTGCCTTCCACCGCGATGTACGCCATCCCTTCGGCCGCGATGCGGTCCGCTTTTTTCGCCGCTTTGGCAATTCCTTTTTCGCGCAGCCAGTCGATCGCTTTCTCCATGTCACCGTTTGTTTCGGTGAGCGCCTTTTTGCAGTCCATCATGCCTGCGCCTGTTTTTTCGCGCAGTTCTTTCACCATTTGTGCTGTAATCGCCATAAAAAAATCCTCCTTCTCATTGTCCCGTATATGTATCGGTGCCGGCAGCGGCTTCCCGTTTTGCTCTTATTCGTTAGTATAGCCAAAAGTTGCTCATTTCTGTCTCAAAAAAAGGTGATAAAAGGCTTTCCCCTCTTATCACCTTTCTTGTGCATCGTTACTCTGCTGCGACGGCCGCTTCTTCGCCTTGTTTCGCCTCAAGCACGGCGTCGGCGATTTTCGAAGTCAACAGCTTAACAGCGCGGATGGCGTCGTCGTTGGCCGGAATGACATAGTCAATTTCATCCGGATCGCAGTTCGTGTCGACGATGCCGATGATCGGGATGTTCAGCTTGCGCGCTTCCGCCACCGCGATCCGCTCTTTGCGCGGGTCAATGACAAACAACGCATCTGGCAGCTCTTTCATGTCTTTGATGCCGCCCAAAAACTTCTCAAGACGCTCTTTTTCTTTTTTCAAGCGAATGACTTCTTTTTTCGGCAGAACGTCAAATATTCCATCTTCTTCCATTTTTTCAATTTCACGCAGCCGTTTGATCCGCTTTTGGATCGTAGCGAAGTTCGTCAGCGTGCCGCCGAGCCAGCGTTGGTTGACATAAAACATGCCGCAGCGTTCCGCTTCTTCCTTCACCGACTCTTGCGCTTGTTTTTTCGTGCCGACGAACAAAATTTTGCCGCCATTCGCCGCCAATTCGCGGACGAAGTTGTATGCTTCCTCGACTTTTTTCACCGTTTTTTGCAAGTCGATGATATAGATGCCGTTGCGCTCCGTGAAAATGTATTTTTTCATCTTCGGATTCCAACGGCGCGTCTGATGTCCAAAGTGGACGCCAGCTTCAAGCAGTTGTTTCATCGAAATAACCGACATGTATGCTCCTCCTGTTTCCTTAGTGGTTTTTGGTCCTCCGCCTGCCTCATCTTTCAGCAAGACTGGCGTTGCCAGCACCGTTGCTGAAATCACCAGGCGTGTGTATTCACACCATGAAAAAATATATCACAACTGCAAGCGGCAAATCAAGCTGTTATTCGCCTATTGATTCGTTTTTTGCGCAAATTTGAGCCATAGCTCGACTTCTGTTTTCCCTTTGCCGAGCTGTTTGGCAATTTCCTCGACCGTCGCCCCTTCCGCATATAGGCGGCGAGCAAGCTCACTCGCGTCCGCTGGTCGGGTGAGTGAAAGTTCGAGCACATCCTTGACCGTTCCGATGTCTGGGAAATAGCCCGGAGCGGCGCTTGGGCGGCTTGTTTCTGTGCGTTTTTCGGTTTCTCCCCGCTCCGCCGGCTCGTTTTCCTCCTTTTTTGCTTCCGCTGTTCGCTTTTCGAACCCCGCTCCGATTTCACCGCCTCCTGCCCCCAGCATGGACGCCGTCTCTTTCCCGTTCGCGCCCCGTTGCACACTGGGCGCATCGTTCGTTTCCGGTGCAGAAACGAATGGATCCGCTCCGCTGCCAAGCAACGAGTCAAGTTCAGCCAAAAAGCGCTCGTTTTCTTCCTTCCAAGCAGCGAGATAAGCGGTCATGGCTTCCTCGAGCTCCTCGGCCCGCCTCTCCGCCTCGCCAAGCCGCGACAGGCGAAGGAAAAGCACAATGATCAACCAAAACGACAAGGCGTGCAGCAGCAAACTGATCGTTAGCCAAAATGCCATCATGATGTTCACTATCCTTGAATGTCGATCGTTTTTCCTTTATAAGGGTGTCCTCCAAAACGGGACGCCTCCTGCTCAAGACGGGCGCTCGTTCGTTTATCCGTCACCCGACGGCGCGCACGCTCCGCCCGCTTTTGGCCGGCAGTTGCCATTTGCGCCTGCACTGCATAGGAGTGTTGTTGCGTCGAAGCTTGAAGCCTTTCCGCGTCGGGCGCTTTCGGCATGACGCTTTGCAACGCTGGAAGCTGGATGTCCATCGCGTTTTCTCTCCCCTCATGGCTCTTTTTCAAAAAAGCGGCGCAGTTTCCAAAGCGCTTTCGCATGAATTTGCGAAATTCTTGATGTCGACAAATGCAAAAGGCTCCCGATTTCTGTAAACGTCAGCTCCTCTTTATAAAACAAACTGATGACGAGCTGCTCTTTTTCATTCAGCTGTCCGATGGCTTCAGCCAGCTTTTCGATCATTTCCTGCTTAACGATTTGCTCCTCGGGAAGCGGAGCGCGGTCGTCGCGAACCGCCAACAGTCCTTCATCTTCGTCGACGGTCGTCTGCCCGAGCGGCAGCCAATGGGAAAAAAACGTTTCACTCGCCGCCGCCTGCACTTCCTCTTCCGTCATCCCGAGCTCAGCGGCGATCTCTTTCGCCGTCACCGATCGCATGTGCCGCTGTTCAAGCCGCTCGATCGCTTCCTCAATTTTTTTTGCCTTATCGCGCATGCTGCGCGGCAGCCAGTCTTCTTTGCGCAAACCGTCTAAGATGGCGCCGCGGATGCGGAACGAGGCGTACGTGTCGAACTTCAAATCACGCGATGGATCAAATTTCTCCAACGCATCGTATAAGCCGACGAGTCCAAGGCTGACGAGCTCATCCTTCGGCACGGAGCTCGGCAGCGTCGCCGAAAGCCGCTGCACGTGGTAGAAAACAAGCGGCATATAGCGCTGCACCAGCTCCTCGGCCGCGTGACGGTCGCGGCCATTGATCCATTCATCCCAGTATTTCCGTTCTTCTCCTTTTAGCGCGCTTCCCATTATTCTCCCCCTTGCCTTGCGGAAACGGCGCATCCCGGTCATATTTCCTTTATTTCTTGAGCGGCGGTGCGGATGGAGAGCACACCCGTCTGCGGATTAAATTCGATCGTGCGGCCGCTATGACCCCCGACATCTTCGGCGACGACCGGAATGTGAAGCCGCTCGAGCTGCTTTTTCACTTCCTCCACATTGCGCGCGCCAATGCGCATCATATCGCCGCCAACTGTCGAAAACGAAAACATTTGCGCCCCGCCGGCCAGCTTCGCTTTCAGCATCCCTTTCCGCCCGCCAGCGGCAATGACAAGCTGAACGAGCGCCTCGACCGCCGTATCAGCGTATTTGGCCGCATTGATGACTCCGCCGCGCGCCATCGAGGAATGCGGAAGCATGACATGCGCCATGCCAGCAACCGCCTTGCCTGCATCGTAAATGACGACACCGACGCACGACCCAAGCCCGCACGTGCGGATGACATTCGGCGCTATGACGACCTCCATTTCCGCAATGCCGATTTTGACAGCCTGCGCTGTGCTCATAGACCATCCACACCTAGTGCTCGAAAGATGGTGGAAAACGACTCGGGGTCAGGTAGAAGAAAGAAATGGCCGTTGATGCTTTCGTCCGGGCGCCGTTCATCGTAAATGGCTGTGTCAATCAAAATGGCGTAATCGCCAACACGCGACAGCTCAAGCAATCCGAACGACAGCACAGCTCCAATCATGTCGATGGCCAATGCCGGCACGGACGGGTGCAAGTTGAGCCGCGTAAAGTCAGCCAATGCCGACAAATACGAGCCGGCTAAAATATTGCCGAGCTCCTGAAGCGCCGAGCAGCCAAGCTCATGGGCTTCTCCTTGAAACGAAAACGAGTCATCGCCAATCATCCGACGGACAAACCGCTCAGCCTGTTCCGGCGGCAACACGAAAAACATGTTTCCCGGCGCTTCTCCTTCGATGCGCAAATAGACGCACGCCACTACTTGTTCCGGTCCACCGATTGATTCCATCATTTCGGCAAACGTCGCAATTTGAACGCGCGGCACCGCCATTTCAATTTTTTTGTTTAGCAACGTCGACAAAGCCGTCGCCGCGTTGCCGGCGCCAATGTTGCCGATTTCGCGCAAAATGTCAATATGCATCCCCGTCAAGTTGCGAATATCGTCCAATGTCAACGCTCCTCTCCACGGATTATCGGTCGAGCACTTTCGCCAAATCGAGCAAAATGAGGAGCCGATTCTCCACTTTCGCCACGCCGTCGATGTAACTTGCCTCAACGGAGCCAATTGCCTCTGGCGGCGGTTCGATGCTTTCCGCCGGCAGATCAAGGACATCATTCGCGGCATCGACGATGAGCCCAACTTCCATATCCTCAAGAGCAACGATAATGATCCGCGTCTGTTCCCCATATGGTTCGGGGGCAAACCCGAACCGCTCGCGCAAATCGATGATCGGCGTCACAACACCGCGCAAGTTGATGACCCCTTTTACATAATGGGCCGTCCCCGGCACGCGCGTGATCGGCTGCATTTTCTCGATGGAACGGACATGCTGCACCGGCAGAGCATATTCTTCTTCTTTCAGGCGAAACGCAATCACTTTCCAGTCTGCTTGCACGCTGGCCGTCATCCAATCCTCCCCCTTTTTTTCGACATGCCACTGAAAACGGCAGATCAACGCCATAGGCGCCCCCGCACCGACACGGCCATCTCCTACTTCACGAGCGCGTTGCAGTCGATAATCAGCGCCACTCGGCCGTCTCCCAAAATCGTCGCCCCCGAGATGGCGAAAACCGAAGATAAATAGTTTCCTAGCGATTTCAACACGACTTCTTGCTGCCCGATAAACGAGTCGACCGCCAGCGCCGCCAGTTTTTCCCCTTTCCGGACGATCACGACCGCCACCGCATCTCCGTCATCGGCTGCTCCAGGAACAGCGAAGACGTCTTTCAGGCGGACGAGCGGCACGATTTTGCCGCGAAAATCGATGACCGGCTGGTTGTGGGCGGAAAAAATCTCTTCCTTTTTCACCAGCGCCGTCTCAATGATCGATGACAGCGGAATCGCGTACGTTTCCTCGGCGATTTGAACGAGCAACACAGAAATGATCGACAATGTGAGCGGCAGCTGAATCGAAAAGAGCGACCCTTTTCCAGGCTGCGAATCGACCGAAACGGTGCCGCCGAGCGACTCAATCGTGCTTTTGACGACATCCAAACCGACGCCGCGGCCGGAAATGTCAGAAACTTGCTCAGCGGTCGAAAAGCCGGGAGCGAAAATAAGCTCGTAAATTTGCTGATCGTTCAAATGCTCCGCCGCCTGCGGCGAGACAATGCCGCGGCTTTTCGCCTTTTGCAGCACCTTCTCCCGGGAAATGCCGGCGCCGTCATCCTCGATTTCAATAAAGACATGGTTGCCGCTATGGTACGCTCGCAATTGAACGGTCCCTTCTTCCGGCTTTCCGCGCGCCACCCGGACGTCCGGCGCTTCGATGCCGTGGTCGAGCGCATTGCGGATCAAATGGACAAGCGGGTCGCCGATTTCATCGATCACCGTCCGGTCAAGCTCGGTATCCGCGCCGATGATGTCAAGGCGCACCTTTTTGCCGAGCTCGCGGGCGAGCTGGCGCACCATGCGCGGGAAGCGGTTGAACACCGTTTCGACCGGCACCATGCGCATATTTAAAATGATCGTCTGCAAATCGCTCGAGATGCGAGACATCCGCTCGACCGTTTCCGTCAATTCGGCATGGTTCAGTTCGCGGGAAATTTGCTCAAGCCGACCGCGGTCGACAACCAATTCTTCAAATAAGTTCATCAACCGATCGAGCCGTTCAATGTTGACGCGGATCGTTTTCGTCGCCTGTTTCGCTGTTTGTTTTTCCGGCGCCTCCGCTTCGGCCTGAACGGCCGCCGCCTGCTCCATAGCGGCCGGTTGTTGGGGCGCAGCCGCTTTCTCGCTTTCTGCCGACGGTTCATTGCTCGATAGCATAGACACCTTGACGTCATCAATTTCCGAAATGCCCATCAGCCGCTTTTGCAACTCATCGGCTGGCGCTTTGGATACAACCGTAACGAGAAACTCCCGGTCAAACTGTTCTTCCTCCAGCATCTCGACCGGCGGCGTTGCTTTCACAATTTCTCCGACTTCATTCAGCTGTTCAAACACCATATAGACGCGCGCTGCTTTCAACAAGCAATCATCGCGAAGCCGAACGCGGATTTCGTAGACGGAAAATCCCTGCTCCTTCGCCTGCTCGAGCACATGGTATTCAAATTCCCCATACGCATGTTCAAGGGGCGGTTCTTCTCTTGCTGCCTGCTTGTTCGGCATCTCCCCTTGCTCGATTCGTTTCAGCTGTTCGACTGTTCTCCTTACATCGCGCGTTCCGTCGCCGCCTGCAGCGATGGAACTGATCATCGCCTCCAAATGGTCGACGGCCTCAAAAATGACGTCAAGCAATTCCGGGGTAACGGAAAGCCGCCGATTGCGGATGCCATCGAGCACGTTTTCCATTTGGTGCGTCAAATTGGCCAAATCTTCAAACCCCATCGTGGCGGACATGCCTTTCAACGTATGGGCCGAACGGAAAATATCATTCACCACAGACATGTCCTCCGGAGTTTTTTCAAGTTCCAACAGCCGCTCGTTGATCGCCTGCAAATGCTCTTTGCTTTCATCAATAAATAAATCCAAATATTGGCTCATGTCCATGCCGTTTCCCCCTCACTCCCCGATCAATTGGACGATGGCAGCGGCGATGCTGTCAAGCGGAACGATGACATCAACGACGCCAGCCTCGATCGCCGCTCTTGGCATCCCAAAGACAACGGCTGTCTCGCGCGCTTCCGCGATCGCTTTTGTGTTCCCGCTTTCCTTCAGCTTTTTCAACCCCGCTGTTCCGTCGCTTCCCATCCCGGTCATGATCACCGCGATTTTCCGACAGAGGCGAATGGCAGCGAGCGACTCGAACAACACGTCAACAGCCGGACGATGGCCGGCGCGCGGCGGCGATTCGTCGAAACGGGCTTTAAGCGCGCCGCCTTCTTCGCGAACGATGAGATGGACGCCGCCTGGCGCGATATAGGCGGTGCCATTTTGCAGCACTTCCCCGTCTTCCGCCTCCTTGACCGTGATTGCGGCAAGCGCATCAAGCCGGTTGGCGAGCGATGTCGTAAATCCTTTGGGCATATGCTGGACAGCGACGACCGGAGCGGCTTTTTCGGCTGAGTTTTTGGGTTAAGTCNTTTTCGGCGGCCTTTTGTGGAAGTGCCGATCGCGACGATGGCCTGTTGCGGCCGCGCCGCCGCTTTGAACGATGGGCGCCAAGACGGACGTTGGCGGCGCGGGGCAGTCAAGGCAGCCACGTTCGCTTCGCTCGCGTGCAGCACTTTGCCAATCAGCTCGTCTTTCACTTTGTACAAATCGAGCGAAATCGGTCCGGACGGCTTAGCGACAAAGTCGACCGCCCCGTACTGCATGGCGGCGATCGTGTTTTCCGCCCCTTCGGTCGTCGTGCTTGACACCATGACGACCGGCACGGGATGGTCCCGCATGATGCGCTGCAACGTTTCGAGTCCGTTCATGACCGGCATTTCCACATCAAGCGTCACGACATCCGGCCTTAGGGCGGCGATTTTCTCGAGCGCCTCCCGGCCGTTGCGAGCTGTTCCGATGACTTCGAGGCGCGGATGTTCGGACAAAAAATCACTGATCCATTTGCGCATAAACGCCGAGTCATCGACGACAAGCACCTTGATCGTCTTCATGTTCCGTCTCTACCTTTCTAGCAAAAGTTGACGCAGCTTCGCAAAAAAGCGGGGAGCCCGCTCCGGCTCTTTTTCTCCTCCCGCCGCATAGCGGCATGCCATTTGACGCACTGCCCGGCTCGCCTTCGCCGCTGGATCAAAGAGAACAAACGGCGTTTGCCGGACGACACAGCGCGCGACCATCCGGTCTTCAGGAACGACGCCAAGCAAGGCGATGTCTTTATGGAAAAACCGACTGGCGGCATGCTGCAGGCGCGAAAAGACGCCATATCCTTCCCGCTCGCTGCCGGCGCGGTTGACGATGACGGAAAACGGAGCCTCGCTGCCGGCGGTGTGCATATATTTCATCATGGCGTACGCATCCGTCATCGCGGTCGGCTCCGGCGTCGTGACAATAAACACATCGTCGACGGACTTTAAAAAATACAATCGTTCTTCTGAGGCACCCGCCCCCATATCGAAAATGAGATAATCATATCGCGACGCCACCGTCTGCAGCTCGGCCAACAAATAGTCGATAGCGGATCGATCGACACTCAACCATTGCGCGGCGCCCGTCCCCCCAGCAATATACGATAGATGCTCCGGTCCGCTTTTTACCAGCTCGGAAAGCGGCAACCGCGCGGAAAACCAATCCGAAAGCGTCAATGGCGACGACTGGCCGAGCAAAATGTCGATGTTGCCCATGCCGATGTCCATATCAAGCAGCAAGACGCGAAACCCGAGCTTCGAGAGCGACAGCGAAAAATTGAGCGAAAGGTTTGACTTGCCGACTCCGCCTTTCCCGCTCGTCACCGCGATGGTCCGCGGCCCCGCCGCCGGCTGGCGCCGGCGGCCCAGCTCATAGCGCAGCCGTTCTGCTTGATCGCTCACCATCGCTCCGCCCCAAACAGCAGATGAACGAGCCGGTCTGCGGACGCTTCCACCATGTCGTCCGGCACATTTTGCCCGTTCGTGAAATAGGCGGCGGCAAGCCGGCTGTCAAGCAACACATTGACGATCGTTCCAAACGAGTCCGTCTCATCGAGCTTCGTCACGATCAGCCGATCGATCGGCAGGCGGGAAAAGTGGTTGTAAATCATTTTCATATCGTCATACTTTCCCGTGGCGGCGAATACAAGAAACGTTTCCGTTTCGCTGTCAAACTCGAGCGTTTGCTGCAGTTCATCCACGTATTGCGGGTTGCGGAAGTTGCGGCCAGCCGTATCGACGAACACGAGATCGCAACCGGCCAATTTCCGCTTCGCCGTCCGAAAATCGTCGGCATTGTAGCATACTTCCAACGGAGCGTGCAAAATGTCGGCATACGTCTTCAGTTGGTCGATGGCGGCGATCCGGTACGTGTCGGCCGTGATGAACCCGACTTTTTTCCCTTGCTCGAGGACGGCGCGCCCTGCCATTTTGGCGAGCGTCGTCGTTTTTCCAACCCCGGTCGGACCAAGCAAAATCATATACTTTTTTTGCTCCGCCGTTTTGACAAACGGAAGCGTCGACAATAGATCGCGCACCGCTTCTTTCGTCCAGGCGGAGACCGCAGCGGGCGACCGGCTGTCTTTGTCGGCATACCACCGTTCAAGCAGGCGATCCATCACTTGGCGGACGTACACATCCGCCATCCCTTGCCGAACGAGGCGCCGTTCCGCTTCCGCAAGCGGCGGAGGATACAAAAGCGAAGACGAGCGGGCGTTGAACTGACGGATGAGCGCCTTGACTTCCTCGATCTCACGGGCAAGCGAGCCGTCTTCCTCCCGCTCGGCCGCCGGCAAAGGGGCAAAGGACGCAGCACTCGGCTGACGCGTCAAAGACGCGGCGGCATCCGGCTGACGCGTCAAAGACGCGGCGGCATCCGGCTGACGCGTCAAAGACGCGGCGGCATCCGGCTGACGCGGCGGCAGTGGATCCGGATCAACGCCGGCCAACACTTCGATCTTTTTTTTCGCAAACAGACCGAAAAATCCGCCGGTCTGCACGACTTTCGAGTGCAAAATGACGGCGTCGCGGCCAAGTTCGGCGCGAACCATTTTCATCGCTTCGTTCATGGACGGGGCGACAAATTTTTTCACTTTCATTCGATTTCCACCATCCCCACGCTTTGAACTTCGACATCCGCTTCAAGCTCGTTGTACGACAGCACCGGAACAGTCGGAAAATGGCGCTCGGTCAGCTGGCGGACGTACATGCGCACCGCCGGGGAGCAGAGCAAAATCGGCGTCTGGCCGGCGAACGGATAGCGTTCAAGCGCCGCGGCGACCGCTTCCACAAACGCCTGCGCCCGCGCCGGCTCGAGCGCCAAATAGCGGCCATGCTCTGTTTGCTGCANTTTTCGGCGGCGTTTTGCCGGCGAACGGATAGCGTTCAAGCGCCGCGGCGACCGCTTCCACAAACGCCTGCGCCCGCGCCGGCTCGAGCGCCAAATAGCGGCCATGCTCTGTTTGCTGCACGGCGTCGGCGATCGTTTTTTCCGCTCTGCCCGACAGCGTAATGACGCGCAGCGGCTCGCCCGGCACGGCGTACTGCGAGGTGATTTGCCGCGCCAACGCTTGGCGGACGTATTCCGTCAACAAATCGGTGTCGCTGGTCAGGCGGGCAAAATCGGCAAGCGCCTCAAAAATGAGCGGCAAGTTGCGGATCGACACTTTCTCTTTCAATAGCTTGGCGAGCACTTTTTGCACGTCGCCGACAGACAACGGATTCGGCGTCACATCGTCGACAAGCACCGGATACGATTCTTTTAAATGATCGATCAGCTGTTTTGTTTCCTGGCGCCCCAGCAGTTCGTGGGCATGGGCTTTCAGCACCTCCGTTAAGTGTGTCGAGACGACCGATGGCGGGTCGACGACCGTATAGCCAAGCATTTCCGCCCGGTCTTTTACGGTCTCGGAAATCCATTTCGCCGGCAGACCAAACGCCGGCTCGATGGTGTCAATGCCATCAATCGAATCGTCGTCAACCCCGGGGCTCATCGCCAAATAATGGTCAAGCAGCAACTCGCCGCGCGCCACTTCCTCGCCTTTGACTTTGATCCGGTATTCATTCGGCTGCAACTGGATGTTGTCGCGAATGCGCACAACCGGGATGACAATGCCAAGCTCGAGCGCGAGCTGCCGACGGATCATGACGATCCGGTCAAGCAAATCCCCGCCTTGATTGGCATCAGCGAGCGGAATGAGCGCATAGCCGAACTCAAATTCAATAGGATCGATATGCAACAGTTGGATGACGCTTTCCGGGCTTTTCAATTCGTCGGCGGCCGCCGCCTCCTCTTCCGGAGCGGCCAATGCCGCTTCTTCTTGCTTTTGCCGCTCGATAAATCGGTAGCCGCCAAGCGCCAGCAACCCGGCAATCGGCATCGTCAACAAGTCGTTGATCGGCGTAAACAAGCCGAGCAGGAAAATCGTTCCTGCCGTCACGTACAACATTTTCGGAAACGCGAACAGCTGGCGCATAATATCGCCGCTCAAGTTGCTGTCCGACGCCGCCCGGGTGACGATGATGCCGGTCGCCGTGGAAATCAACAGCGCCGGAATTTGGCTGACGATTCCGTCGCCGACCGTCAAAAGCGTGTAGCGCTTCGCCGCCTCCGCCATCTCCATCCCTTGCTCAACGACGCCGATCACCATGCCAAACAACATGTTGATGACGACGATAATGATGCCGGCGATGGCGTCGCCTTTCACGAACTTGCTCGCCCCGTCCATTGCTCCGTAAAAGTCGGCTTCTTGCGCCACTTTTTCCCGCCGCTTTCGGGCTTCTTGCTCCGAAATCATGCCGGCATTTAAATCGGCGTCAATGCTCATCTGTTTGCCGGGCATCGCATCGAGCGTAAAGCGGGCCGCCACTTCAGAGACGCGCTCCGCCCCTTTGGTGATGACAACAAACTGGATGATGACCAAAATCAAAAACACGACAAACCCAACGACGACATCGCCGCCAACGACGAACGTTCCGAACGTTTCAACGACGCCGCCCGCCTCCCCTTTGCTTAAAATCGAGCGGGTGGTTGACACATTCAGCCCGAGCCGAAACAGCGTCAGCACTAAAAGCAATGACGGAAAAATGGAAAACTCAAGCGGCTCTTTCGTGTTCATCGCCGTCAGCAATACAAGCAAGGCAAGGGAAATATTGATGATGATCAATACGCTCAACAGCCATGTCGGCAGCGGGATGACGAGCATGGCGACGATGAGCACGACAAGAAACAATACGGATAAATCTTTGATTTGCGCTTGCATTGTTTTCTCTCCTTGTTGCTACACGTTTCCTTTGAGCCGATAGACGTACGCCAAAATTTCCGCCACTGCCTTAAAAAACGCCTCTGGAATCATATCGCCGACTTCCGTCTGGCGGTAGAGCGCCTGCGCAAGCGGGCGATTTTCGACAGTCACGACGCCATGGGTTTTCGCCACTTCCTTGATTTTCATCGCCATATAATCCGCCCCTTTCGCGACGACGACCGGCGCTTCCATCTTGCCGTCTTCATACTTGAGGGCAACGGCGTAATGCGTTGGGTTGGTAATGACGACATCCGCGTTCGGCACTTCCTGCATCATCCGCCTCATCGCCATCTCGCGCTGTTTTTGCTTGATGCGCGATTTGATGAGCGGATCGCCTTCCGTCTTTTTGTATTCATCTTTAATGTCCTGTTTGGACATGCGGATGCTTTTTTCAAATTCAAACCGCTGATACAAGTAATCAAACAGCGCTAAAAACAAGAGCGCCCCCGCGGCGTACAGCCCCATTTTCACCGTCAAGCCGCCGACGACAGTCAAAGCCTCACCCGGCGTCTTGGAAACGAGCGCCGCAAGCTCGCTTCGTTCGGCCAACAGCGCCGCGAACACGACCGCACCGATTTTCGGCCGTATTTTCTTTCGCTCATC